>JAUUWJ010000138.1 GCA_030589175.1 Actinomycetes bacterium | reverse complement strand
AAATCTTCTTCATCCTTTGATGATAATCTGACTAGTTTTGAGACCGGTACTATTTCAAGGTCCTGTGAGCGAAGATAATCTATGACCATGGGTAGCGCCTTTACCGTATTAATTCTCTTACCACCATTGCGCCTTACCAGAGCACCCCCGTCATGGAACAAAATAATAGAGCCAAAGCGAGCATAGCGCCGAATTCTGTTTAAAATCCAGTTTGGTGAAGTGCGTCGCCAATCGACTGAGCTTACGCTCCAAAGAATTATTTTGTATCCTAATTTCATCAGAAGACTTCGAGTAGCTTGCCTATACATTCCCCTTGGCGGCCTAAACAAGTCTGTCGATACTCCACAAGCATTTCTTATAGCCTCTCCGGTTCTATCTAGCTCTTTAATAATTCTTTTACGCGTTAAGCGGACTAATTCCTTATGAGAATAAGTGTGGTTTCCAATTTCATGGCCTTCTGCGACGATTCTCCTGGCAATTTCAGGATGCTTTTCAACGTTTTTGCCCGTAACAAAAAAGGCTGCTTTTACATTCTTTTCCTTTAAAATATCTAAAATTTTAGGAGTATGTTTTGCATCGGGGCCATCATCAAAAGTTATGCTTACCTGAGGTGTGCGTTCCCCCCGGCGATAAATACCTTCTTGAGATCCGAAACCGTGATATTCAAAGTAAGTACCTAGGCCGCCTAAAGCACCTAAAAACAGAGCGGATATTAAGAAAACCCAACGAAGATTTAGTTCATAAATAGGAATACGGCTATTAGTAATAAGCCAGCGGCCAAGAAGTAATAATGAAATAATAACCGCTGCTAAAAAAAGTTTCTTTGGTAGAATGTGCTTTGTACTATACTTCAATTATCACCAATTTATTTACCTAATATTCTACCAATACCACTTATCTGTTGCCAGTTATTCGAAACGTTAGACCTAAATACAGTTTAGGCTAGGATACAATCTGACATCTAAGATCCAAAATCTAACGTCTGTTTTTTACACTTTAACTTCTACTTTTTCCTCGGCTTCCCATTTTGACTTGAGCTTTTCCATTAGCTTTGGCATTGTCGTATACTCCATGTCTTCAAGACCTAGCCTATGTGGCTCAAAGGGACCTTGTTTGCGGAAATAATCGGCAGCCATTAGAGCTTCTTTACGTGCGTTGTCAAAACTTAGGTCATCAAACATATCTCTGGGATCTCCTAGTATGCCGTTAGCAATTTGAAATCCTAAAGCGACAACTCTTGGAGGACCGTCAAAACGGTTAGGCGTATCTTGATCCCAGGCTACAGGCATAATCGGCCCGTGATGAGAGCCTCTCATCCAGCCGGCAACCATATAAGCATGAGCAAACGGATCGATTGCTTCTCCGACAGAAGGCATACCGCTTTGACAGCGAATCATCATTACAGGATCGTCTTTGCCTACATACTTTCCGGCTATAAGGTTTAAACGCTGAGTTGAAGTAGATGCAGCAACTTCACCGTCGTCTCGGCGATACACATACTTAATAACAAAACGGCCGGGTGCTCCGATAAACGCAAGCATGGAATACATCTCTTCGGGATTATGAAAAATTATCTTTTTGTGTTCCATTAAATCATGAACTTCGAAATCAAAACCGTCATGCATAGAAGGATCTATAACTAAACCGGCGGTTGTAAAAGGATCGGCAAACATTTTAAAAAGCGGCAGATTCCACGCTCCCGGTTCAGTTTTATCTGATAAAAAACAAATAACCGGCTCGCTTGGCCTTTCTTTAAATACCATCTCTGCACAACCTGGGCCCATACCTCTAACATTTCCTGAAAATGCGCTAGAAAGGAGGTCTTGGCCGGCACCATATTGCTTTAGTTTCTTAGCTACTTCAGTCATAGCTTCAAAAGTATCCCAAGCAAACTTATGAATCCCCTCGTCATCAACGCCTTTTTCATGGGTCATGATTAATGATGTATCATCACCCACCCGACCTCTGTAATAGTCGATTAGCAAACCATCTTTCTTGGCTTTGGCTAACCTCTCGTCAGCTGTTGCTAAAAGGTCGCGGTGGACGCTTCCGTGCCCTACCCATCCGCCGACATCGGCCTTAATGATTGATAAAGTAATTTTGTCACTCATAGGTTTAACCTTCCTTTCCTAACTAGAAGTCAGACATCAAATTTCAGACATCAGAAAAAATATTTGGAGTCTGTTGTTAGAAGCCTGACGCTAATAAAGGGTTTAACTAATGCTTTAGTTCCGTTACTATAAAACCATATTTACAATGGGAAAACAAGCATAAACTATGAGGGTACGGGGTTTTGGGTACCGAGTATCGTTTAATAAAGTAAGGAAACAATAGCTTATTAATACGATTACTCTAAATTCTTTATTAGGCTTTGCGGAAATAATTTTTATATTATGTCCAATAATACTGAACCGCATACCCAATACCTTTCTTCATGGGTACGGGGTTTGGGGTACCGGATATCTTTAAGTAATAATATTAATCAATAAAGAAACTTATATGATTATTCAAAAAAACTCATTAATACCTAAATATCACAATAACTTAAGTACATTTCTAAATTCTTT
This sequence comes from Actinomycetes bacterium, assembly GCA_030589175.1. GTDB lineage: Bacteria > Actinomycetota > Aquicultoria > SURF-47 > JAUUWJ01 > JAUUWJ01. The sequence goes on along the minus strand of JAUUWJ010000138.1, from coordinate 814 downwards.
ATACTTTTATTATATGTACTCGGTACCCTTTACCCTTTACCCCTTACCCTCATGAAAATAGATTGGCACACAAAAGACATAGAAGAGACCGCTAAAACTCTTAAGACAAATATTTCAACCGGTCTTAGCACAGAAGAAGCACAAAAGCGTCTTCAAAAATACGGACCGAACGAATTAGAAGAAAAAAAGAAAGCTTCCCCTATCGTTATTTTTCTCGAGCAGTTTAATGACGTTTTGATCTGGATTCTACTTTTTGCCGTACTTATATCTATTATTCGCGGTGAGTCCTTTGATGCAATTGTTATTGGTATTATTTTGCTCATCAACGCAATCCTTGGTTTTGTCCAGCACTTCAGAGCCGAGAAAGCCCTCGAAGCCCTTAAGGCCCTGGCTGCTCCTACCGCTACTGTTATCCGGCAAAAAGAGGTGGAAATAAAAACAGCCGAAGTCGTTCCTGGAGATATCATACTATTAGAAGCCGGAGACAAAATACCTGCCGATGCCAGACTTATAGAAACAGCTGCCCTGCAAGCACAAGAATCATCACTCACCGGCGAATCAGCTCCGGTAAATAAGACCACAAACACATTAGACGAAGCACAACTGCCGGTTTCTGAACGGAAGAACATAATCTTCACGGGAACATCGATTAGCAGAGGACGAGCCAGAGCAATTATTGTTGCTACCGGCAAAGATACGGAAATGGGTAAAATTGCTTCCCTTATCGAAACGCGAAAGGAGCCTACACCGCTCCAAAAAGAACTAAAGAGCGTGGGAGTAAGAATAGGTCTGGCTATTGTTTTAATCGCTATTG
>JAUUWJ010000017.1 GCA_030589175.1 Actinomycetes bacterium | reverse complement strand
CTATGGCCGAAGTTCTGTTGAATTCGTCAAGAAAAAAATCGGCTTCTTCAAAAGTAATACCCATGGCGGCAAAAACAACGGCAAATCTTTCTTTTTTTCCTCTGACCTTACTCTGCCGGGCAATTTGAGCGGCAATCTGTGAGTGAGGCAAACCGGCTGAAGAAAAAATCGGCAATTTTTGACCTCTTACCAGGGGATTTAGAGCGTCAATTGCACTGATACCTGTCTGTATAAAGTCTGTGGGAAAATCCCTGGAATAAGGATTTATCGGCAAGCCGTTAACATCCATTCTCTTTTCCGCTATCACTTCCGGCTTATTATCTACCGGTCTTCCTAAGCCGTCGAAAACTCGGCCTAAGATATCGGGTGAGACTTTTAGCTCCAAACTTCTGCCAATGAATTTGACATTAGTCTGGGTTGTGTTTATGCCACTCGTTCCTTGAAATGACTGGATTAGAGCAGTTTTACCGGAGACTTCCAGCACATTTCCAAAACCATGCCGGCCGTCGGGAAACCTCAACTCTACTAACTCACCATATTTTACGCCACTAACATCATCAACGAGCAAAACCGGTCCGGTTATATCTTTTATTGTCGAATATTCTTTAAGCATACGTTTGTAATCCTCACTTTTGGGCTACCGCCGCTTTTTCAGCGAATTCATGCATATCTTTTACTATCTTTTTTTCCTTTCTTTCTATGTCGCCCAGCTTATTTTCCGGAGTGAATTTAACCGTTGCAATTCCTTTAATCGAATTCACTTCCATTAATTCCTCTAAAGAAACGCCTTCACCGATGAGTTGCTTACCTGCATTATAAAAGCTGATTATCAGCTTAATAATTAGATACTGCTTCTTTAACGATGAGTAGTTATCGATTTCATCAAAAGCATTTTGCTGCAGAAAATCCTCTCTTAGCATTTTAGCCGTCTCTACTATCAATCTTTCTTCGGGAGATAGAGCTTCCAGGCCAACTAAGCGTACGATTTCTAACAAATCGGATTCTCTTTGCAGTATCAGTAAAGCCCGCTCCCGTAAATGGCCAAAATCTTCAGCAATATTATCCTTCCAAAATTCGCGTAGCGCCGGTACATAAAGAGAGTAACTGGAGAGCCAGCTTATGGCTGGAAAGTGCCTTCTAAAGGCCAGTGTGTCTTCTAAACTCCAGAAGACCTTAACGACCCTTAAAGTATTCTGAACAACCGGCTCGGACAAATCTCCTCCCGGCGGCGAAACCGAACCTATAACGCTAATGCTTCCGCTCCGCTTCTTCGAACTTTTAGTTTCTACTTTGCCTGCTCTTTCATAAAACTGAGCTAAGCGAGAGCCAAGATAAGCAGGATAGCCTTCCTCACCGGGCAACTCTTCCAAACGAGCGGAAATTTCCCGTAAAGCTTCGGCCCAGCGAGAAGTCGAATCTGCTTGGATACTGACGTCATAACCCATGTCGCGAAAATATTCAGCAATGGCCATTCCCGTGTATATGCATGCTTCTCTTGCCGCAACCGGCATATTTGAAGTATTAGCTATAAAAACCGTACGGTTTATAAGTTTCTGGCCGGTTTTGGGATCAATGAGCGCGGCAAACTCTAAGAGAGCATCGGTCATTTCGTTGCCACGTTCTCCTACCCCGATAAAAACAATTATTTCGGAGTTGGCAAACTTCGCTATCTGATGCTGTATTACAGTTTTTCCGGCTCCGAAAGGACCGGGCACTGTAGCACTTCCCCCTTTTGTCAAAGGAAAAAAAGTATCGATAACTCTTTGGCCGGTTATTAAAGGCTCATGTGGCCGTAATTTTCTTTTGAACGGCCGCCCATGCCTAACAGGCCAGCGGCTGATCATTGCTATATCTTCTTTGTTTCCATCAGGACTCTTAAGAGTTGCCACTATATCATCGACTTTGAATTCGCCTTCTTTTATTTCCTCAATCACTCCCTCTTTTCCCGGAGGTATCATAATACTGTGTTTAATATTGCCTTCCATTACTACGCCGACTATATCGCCACTCTCAACTTTCTCTCCCTTTTTAAGAGTTGGCTTGAAGGACCATATTTTCTTACGGCTGAGAGCTTTTACGTCGATTCCCCGCTTTATAAAATCAGAGTTGCTCACTTCTTTAATCAAATCCAACGGCCTTTGGATGCCGTCAAAAATCGAGCCAAGAAGGCCCGGTCCGAGCTCAACGCTTAAAGCCTCTCCCGTAGAGAGAACTTCGTCTCCGACACCTACTCCCGTGGTCTCTTCATAAACCTGGAGGGAAGCTTTGTCTTTTTTTATTTCGATGATTTCTCCGATCAGCCGGTCTGTGCCCACTTTCACCAAGTCATACATCTTGGCATTAACTAAGCCTTGAGCTATTACCAAAGGTCCGGCTACTCTCGTTACAACGCCTTTCTCAATCATACGACCTTGACTCCCATCGCTTTTTGAATAATCTCGTTCATTTGTTTGGCGCCATCGCCAGTCGCCCCCCGTATAGGAGGAATATATAAATAAATCAGTTCAGGATTATTGTCAAGTAAGTCTTGTATCCCGGCTTTTAGATTTTCGGTAATGAATAAAAGAACATTTTTGTTGTCCTGAACCTGCTTAAGTGCATTCAAGGCTTCGGCATCAGTCGTCGCTTCAATGGTTTTTGCCCCTATGGCTTCAAATGGCAGAATGCTATTTTTATCCCCTATCGCATAAATATCAGACATATTGGTAACCTACGCTATCTTCATAAACCTCGCGATTATAACTATTTAAACCGGCTAAAAGTATCAAACGCACGTTCTTTACTTCAAGCTCTTTTGTTTTTAGAAAAACGATAACTCTGTTTGCATTGGACTGCTCATATCTATATTTATCCAGTAAATCAACAACCGGTCTGGCTAAATCCGAATCCAATAATGGTTGTTTTTCATCAATTTTCTTGGCAAGTTCAGAAAAACGGTTCTTAATAATCCTATAAATTTCTTCAGTCCCGAAATCATGAGTATTTATGTCGCCGCCTTCGATTAAGTCTTTAGGATGTTTTTTTCCTTTTAACCACCAGGCCTTAATGTTAGAAAGATCTATTTCAAGCTTGGTGAGCATCGTAAGTAGATCAAAACCGCTTCTTTTTGCCAATCTCAAACGCGAGCCATGAAGTATTTCCTCTAAAACATCATCAATATGTTCCGGACTGATTCGGGAGAGCGTTTCCAGCGGCACTACGTCTGCATCTAGATCAGTAGCCAGCTCTATCCACCTTTTTTGCTCATACGCTCTTTGGATAAAGTGAGGCCTAATAGAGCCTAGCTCAGACGGCTTGTCATAAGGAAGCCCTAACACCAGAGTTTTTATATTCAATAAATCAAAAGACAGCCTGAAATATCGGCTTACCGATCTATTGGTTAGCTCACTCAGAATTTGAAAAAAATATCGTGAATAATTTTCCAGTACTCTCTCAACATCATTTTCATCTTCGATATTCTCAATAAAATCGCCGAAAACCGTCTCTTCTAATATCTGCATTTTCTCTTTTATATTCTCGACTTCAAGCAGCCGCTCGATATCGTTCTTCGTCAATAACTCCCCTTCTAAAACACTTACTCGTCCCAAATAATATCCGGCTCTAATTAAACTATTTTGCGCCATCTAAATCTCCGACTAAAATCGAATGTACCTCTTTTTCCAGCTTATCCTTGTAAAAATCTACTATAGATTCAAAGGTAAAATCAGTTTTAGATCCTCTTTCGTCTACCAAGATAAATCCCGGACTTTCTATTTTTTCTTTTGACGGTTTCAATTCAGCCGGCCTCCCTTCTTTTGCCAAGCGGCTGTTAGCTTGCTCGACAATAATTGGAGCCTGAGAGTCCGTCATCAGAACTTCCTCATTACCGACAGAGTTAGAAACTAAAAGATTTATAATCAGTGAAGTATAAGCTTTGCCCTTTTCCTTGTTAAGTTTATTCAAAGCCAGGTCAAAGGCCTTTTCCAGATATTGGCGCTTTCCTATAAGCACTAGGTTCTTTGCTTCCAGCCGGGCTTTAGCCAACTGAGCTTCTTTACTATCAACTGCTCTTTTTTTTGCTTCTTCTAAGCGCTTTTTTTTGTCCCGAGTTGCTTCCTTTTTTGCCTCTTCGACAATACCTTCGGCTTCTTTTTGAGTCTGGGCTTCAATTTCTTTAGCTTTTTTTAAAGCGTTTTTATTTATGTGATCTAATAAATTATCTAAAGACATTAGCGTAATGCACTAAGAAATAGGATTGTTATCACTAAGGCAAAAATAGCATAAGTCTCTACCAAAGCCGGTAGAACAAAAGCTTTTCCGGCCTCTTCCGGTTTTTTGGCGACAAGCAAAACGCCTGATGCAGCCGTAAGACCCTGATAAATACCGCTTACTAAAGTCGTAACCGATACGGGAAGAGTGGCCATAAAAATCGCAATTCCCTTTGCCGCTGATATATCAGGAGTCCCACCGCCGAGCAAGCCGAAAAAGACACCTACTAAAATCGCAGTTATGAAACCATATATGCCTTGAGTTCCCGGTAGGACCGCTAAAACCAATAGACGGCCGAATTTCTCCGGATCTTCCGATAAAACGCCGGAAGCGGTTCTTGCCGCATAAGTTATTCCGATAGAGGATCCGATACCTCCACCTATTATTGCTAAAGAAGCTCCGATTATTGCCCAAATAGTTCCAACCATTTATTCCTCCCTAAAATTAGACTACAGACTTCAGACGTCTGCCTTTAGTTCTTATTTGAAACACCAGCTAATCAATGACTGATGTCTGGCGTCTGTAGAACTGACGTCTATTCAATTATTATATTATCAGTTTTCAGGGCAATAGGTTGAAATCGGGACCCACCGCCTTTAAAAAACTTTGAAAAAAATTCTACATACTGTAGCCTTGCCGGATGTACGAAAGCGCTTATTGTATTTACCGCGAGATTTAAAAGATGCAATATTGGCACCAGCGATATACCTAACACTATTTTAACCAGTAAAGACTGAAATAGGACATTTCCCAGAAACATCGTGTTGATGGTAGAGCCGATAAGAAAAGTGGCTAAACCCAAAGCCATGATACGGCCGTAAGATATTGTATCGCCCAGATATGAAGTCATTGAGTAGAGATTGTACAAACCCCCTCCGATGCGGCCGACAATGCTTTTGGCTTCGTATTCTGAAAAAATTATGACTCCCAGGATACCGGCTAAAGCCAAGTAAACGGCTATATTGTATACGATCGGACTCAGGGGAAAGCCAAGAAATCCGGCAATCAATATTGCGACACCCGGGATTAATAAGAGAATAGGTAGCTGAGACTGTAATGCCTTGCTTACTGACTTGTCCCTCGCAATACCTACAAGCTTTAAAATAACTCCCAAATAAATCTGAACTAAGCCAAAAAGCAGAGTTATCACTAAAAACAGCGCCGGCTGAGCTATGGGATCGAACAGAACAATACTTTGAAGCGCTCTCGGAAGAGACTCATGCGGAAACGTCAACCAACTTCCTGTTATTACACCGAAAAATGTGGCCGCTATTCCTCCATAAATAAATAAGCCTAGAAATACTTTGGTATTCGGGCTAAATCTCTTTGATTTAGTTAGCAGCCAAGACAACCCTATTAGAGCCAAGCCGTAGATTACATCGCCTATAGCTAAACCAAAAGCAATTAGAAAGAAGGGAGCTAAATACGGTGTCGGGTCAAGTTCATCATAAGAAGGCATGCCATAAAGAGCAGTTACCGCTTCAAGCGGCTTTAGATAGCGGGGATTTTCTAAAATAACAGGAGGCTTATCCTTAGCTTTAACATCTTCAAAAGTTAGGGCATATTTATTAGTTTGTTCGGCGACTGCTGATCTCAATTTCTTATAGTCTGCTGCTTTAATGAAACCTTCTACTACAAACACATCAGAAGTATGAGTGAGATTATTCTCAACATTAGCTTTATGCAACTCATTTTCTAGAAAACTACGGCTAATAACCAACTTAGAATAATAGCGGTTAATCTTTTTAATTCTATTTATGACTTTCCCTTCTTCCTCTTTATAATGCAAAGCCTTTTTCTTCAAATCATCTATCGTTTTTGAAACTGTGCCAATTACTTTTGGCAAGCTAATAAGTATGAATTCATACCTTCTTATCAAATTATTGAAAACATCAAGATTTTCTTTGTGCACATAAACAACTAAGTACGAGAGACCGTTTGCTCTATTAATAACTTGGCTGTAACAGAGTGGACATTCTTCTTCCAACACATCTATGAATTCTTCTTCTCTAAAGTCGGGAATCGTTGCAAAAAATATTTGAGCTTTTTGAGTCTCTGTCTCATTCGGATTAAAATCTAATTTTTTCCAAGGATTTAGCAAATTGGCATTATTATCAGCTTCGATAAAATTGTGACGGCTCTGATGAAACTTTACGTCTAAAGCTTCCATCTCTTTATATATTTTATCGAGAGGATAGCCCTCTAAGATTGTCTCAAAATCTTTCTTTTTTACAATTAGTTTAGGCGGCACAAAACTATCAATTAAGGATTGCTTGGGAGCGCTTATTTGATTGACAAGGCGAAGTAAAAAATTTACTCTGCTGAGCTTTTCCGTTAAATGATTTATCTTGTTATGAATATGTGTTTTTACTTTTTCAGGACTTAATGTCTCTTCTTTCGTCTGAATCTCAAGAATGGAAACTTTCTCTAGGGCTTTAATGATTTTTTCTTTATCGCTTATAGAGGCTATAAGTTCGACTTTATTAATCTTTGCTACTGCCACTCATAATCCTTTTGGTAATATAATCAATTGCTTTATCCAGGTTAGTTTCCATCTTTGTAATCAGTTTGGCGTTTTCTTTTTCAGCTTCAGTAATAATCTTTTTTGATTTTGAAGTACCATCTTTTAGAGCGTCTTCTTTTACCTGTATAGAGTTCTTATTCGCTTCATCCTTTGCTTTTTTCTTTATCTTTTGAGACTTATCGAACGCTTCATGCTTAATTTTCTGCGCTTGTACGTAGGCATCAGAAATAGTCTTGAGAGCTTCTTTTTCTTTCTTCTTGATAAGTTCGAGGTTGTTAGTCATGATATCGATTCTTATTATACCAAAATCGAAAATATTTAAATGAATACCGATGATAAATAGCGTTCAATTGCAGTCTATTAATAAAGAATCAAACATATATAGCTAGATTCCGCAAAAACCTTGATTAGACTTAAAGAGCTTTTGAATAGGATATAGATATAAATAATTGCTAGGCTTATCAGGGCAAATCTGCTAAACTATATTAGGCTTATACTTTGTTTTCAAGTAATATTTGAGTAATTAAGGAGAGTAAATGTCGCCCGATGTAAACGAAGAAGATATTGGCATACGAACGTTTCAGCTAAGAAAAGAAGGAGCAGTCCAGCGAGCAGTTGAGAAAATACGGCACAATCAAAAAGCCGAATGGCAACAGCTTTCTAGTAACGATATAGATGTGTTTAGCTGGTCTTTAGGTGAAACATGGGCAATGATGGGATTCCAGGAATGGACCAAAATAGGTTTTAGTTTCATGGATATGGAAACACTAAGAAAGATCGTTGAAATCGGCAAAGAAGTATTAAGTCACAAAAAACTCGGAACTAAAGCATTTGAAGAAATTCATAGCATTTTAGATAGTCTTGAAACAACAGATAAGTTTTAGTTAGGTATTATGAGCTTGAGCTTTTGCCGCTTTTTTGGCTTCAATCGATTTCTTTACTTTCTTAAGACGAAATAATTCTTCCCTAGCTCTTTCATCTAAAGCCATTTGGATATATTTAACTTGTTCTCCTAGCTGAGGTAGGACTACATAATCCAGAGCATTTACACGGCGTCTGGTTTTTTGAACTTCATCTCCGATTCTTCTCAATTTTGTCTCTACCGCAGCGATTTCAATTATTCGGTCGATTTCTTCTTCAAAATGCTCAGCTGTTTCATGTATTCGACTGCTTATACCAGTTAAGCTGTATCCTCTAGAAATAGCTTGGCGTTTTACACTTTTCTTTTCTACTTCGGGGATTGGTATACCCATAATCGATGACCCGGAAATATCAAGTTCAACCCGGCCTTTCGTAGCCATCGCAGTTGATCTAAGAGCAGCAGTACCGTCAACTGCCTTTGCAGTTGCTAGCGAAAAGCTGGCTGCGCTTGCCGCATTTTGCAGCCGGCTACTGCTATCCAGAGCATCGTCCATTATTTTCATAAATTCCATAAGCAAAGCATCGCGTTTTTCTTTTAGTAAATCGCGGCCTTGCCTGGCTAGCGTTATTTGGTTTTTCCTAGATAAAAGCTCCGTACGCGTGGGGTGTACTTCTTCCACAAATAGCTCCTTTTAGAAATTATCTTTTTTGATCAAAAATTATTTCTCTTTTTCTTCTTTTTCTTCTTTCTTTGCTTCTTCTTCACTTTTTGCTTCGGTTTCACTCTTCTCAGTTTCTTCTACTTTTCCTTCTTTTTCTACTTTTTCTTCCTCTGCTGTTTCAGCCTTTTTTACCTCTCCGACTTCTTCTACTTTTCCTTCTTCAGTTGTTTCAGCTTTCTTTGCCTCTCCGGCTTCTTCGCTTTCTTCTCCTTCTTCCTTAGCGCCCTCTTCTTCTTTTTCAGCTTCCTTTTTCTTTGCTTCTTCTTCTTTAGCTTTTTCTTCCTCTTCTTCTTTCGGAAAATCACCGTATTTCTCAATGAACTCTTCGCTCACCCTCTTCAATTCACTCTTGGGTAGCATTGATAATAACTCCCAGCTAATCTTTAGAGTATCTTCAATATCACGATCTTCATCTTTTTGAGCCAAGTATAATTTTTCAAAATCATCGGAAAATTTAAGGTATTTTCTATCTTGCCCGGAAAGCGCCTCTTCTCCAATAATAGAAACGAGCTTTCTTAGATCTCGACCTCGAGCATATGATGCATACAGCTGATCAGCAACATTTCGATGGTCTTCCCTTGTTTTTCCTTCGCCTATTCCCAGATTCATCAAACGAGATAGGCAAGGTAGAACGTCGATGGGAGGAATAATGCCTCTTCTGTGAAGATGACGGCCTAAAACAATCTGCCCTTCTGTGATATATCCGGTCAAGTCAGGAATAGGATGAGTAATATCATCATCGGGCATCGTCAAAATAACAAGCTGGGTTATTGAGCCCTTTTTGCTCTTTAATCTACCTGCGCGTTCATAAATTTGAGCTAAATCAGTATACATATATCCGGGATACCCACGACGTCCAGGCACCTCTTCTCGGGCAGTTGAAATCTCCCTTAATGCTTCGCAATAGTTGGTCATATC
>JAUUWJ010000257.1 GCA_030589175.1 Actinomycetes bacterium | reverse complement strand
GGCTGGAACGCTTATATAGACAGCAAAAAAGCACCTGTTAACATTGCAAATACTTCTTTTAGGGCAGTCGGTATAAATAGAGGCAAGCACCGCTTAGAGCTAAAATATGAACCGACTTCTTTTAGAAATGGTCTTATAATAAGTACAAGTTCACTATTGCTTGTTCTGGGATTTATTTTTGGGCCTGTTGTGAGAAAGAGATATGTTAAATAAAAAAATCAAGGGATTACCGATATTTATCTGGTTATTACTTGCCATTTTTTTGGCAAGGGCTTTTATCTATACTTCTTTTATCCCGCCTTGGCAAGGTCCGGATGAACCTCAACACTACGACTATATCCATTATTTGCAAACCGAGAAAAATCTCCCGGTATTAGGAGAAGTAGTTTTTTGCGATAAAGTGCGAAGCTCTTTGTCCAAGTTCTACTTTAACGAATACGCCCGGGAAAAGAATCCCTATACGCGTCACGGTGGCTTGGATACTAAAGAGAAAATAATTACGCAGATAAGCCATTTAGATAAGGTGAAAAACGGCGAAGAAAGCAAAGAAAACATTAAGCAAAGGAATCAGATTATTCAACATCCGCCGCTCTACTATCTTGCAGGGGCGGTTCTCACCTGGCCGTTTAAGAACGGCTCTCTTCTAAATAGTATTTATATTTTAAGGTTATTTGGAGCCTTGTTGGGTTTTGGGGTGGTGCTGCTTACTTATCTGACAGTTGCCTTGATATATGAAAGGAATCAATATCCCGCATATGCTGCAACAGCTTTCGTTGCCCTAAATCCCATGTTTACGCATGTAACTACACTAGTAAACAACGATACTTTGACTAACTTTTTCTTTGCATTATTTTTGTTCTTACTGGTGAGAAGCTTGAAATATGGTTTTAATATTAGAAGAGCTCTCTCAATAGGCTTGGTTATCGGGGCAGGATTACTCACAAAGGTTTTTTTTGGCCTAGCCTTTATTTTACTGGTGCTAGCCGCAATTATTTTCAGGAGTAGGATTGTCAGTGATTATAAATTGCCATTGCTTAGTTTGGGACTTGGCGTTCTTGTCTCGGGAGCTTATTATGGGCGCAATCTCATGCTTTATAAAACGCTCCAGCCTGTCTTTAAGTTTCGCATGTTAGATGTCAGCTCTTATGCAAATATGTCTTTTACTAAATTCTTACTAGAATCCAATTTTTCACAGAAATTTATTATCTCGTTTTGGTCGAACTTCGGCTGGATAAAGCCTCGATTTACCGGAATATATTACCGGATTTTGATGGTAATCGTTATTTTTGCCCTTATGGGCCTAGCGGTTTATTTGGTCAACTTAGCTCGTAAAAAGGAGACTTTTGAATTAAAGATTCTTAGTTTGTTCTTATTCTCCATTGCTCTACTAGCTATAGCAATAGCCTTTAACAGTTATCGAGGTGCTCAGGTAACGGGAGTCGTAGAGGGAGTCCAAGGCCGTTATCTTTTTTCTTTCATTGGGGTAATCGGCCTTATTATATATTTAGGAATAAAGCGTATTTTATCGTTCGATAAGGGATATTTGGCTTTTGCTGCGCTAGCTTTTGGTATGATTTTGCTTGATTTAAGCGCAATATTTTATTACATTTTGCCTTTTTATTATTTCTGATGAGAAAAATTTTAATTGTTTTAGCCATATCTTTAGCGATTATCGTCATTT
>JAUUWJ010000067.1 GCA_030589175.1 Actinomycetes bacterium | reverse complement strand
AAAAGCTGCTGCATCAAAAATAGCTTGTTCCGCTACATATTTATCCCAATCAATAATCATCTGGTTCTGTAGCTTTGTTTGAATAGTATCGATATCAAGAGAAGAGTAATATCGTTCTGAATAATCTTTCTCTATTACAATTTCATCAACATCGTTCTGGAATACCGCATGAATTGTAATTGTATAATCAGCTTTGTTTATTTTTGTAACCGATTGTTTCGTTATTGTTGCTGTTGCCATTGTCTCTCCTATGGTGCTTTTACAACTGCTATGATTTCAAGTATTGTCGGTGCGCCTGGCGGTATGCTGTCCAAAGTAGCCGACACTTCATTACTCTTGCCTGACTCATTGTCACTGGTATCATAAGCCGTTAATATCCAATACCAGGTTCCATCTTCAACATTATTTATTGTTTGATTTCTTTCATATCTTCCTATGAGCGGAGCGTAAGGCTACATCCTAGTATGTTTCGTTTTGTATTTTTTTAAAGGTTTCCGTTTCTTTCTGAAGTTCTTTACTTAAACCTCTTAACTGATCCATTTTGTTTTCTATTTGCTTGTCTAAGAATTTAACATCTTTACCCTTTTTAACCACCGCATTTCGTTTTGTATAGAGTATTTTAATGTCGTATCTTATTGCTCGACCAAGCCTGCCTTTTTTTGGATGAAGCTTACTAACCTTCTTTACCATTTGATTTACATAATCTACAGGATATATCTTAATTCCCATAAACACATCCGCAGCTACAACTTTCCCCGGTCTTTCCCTTCCTTTATAATCAGGAACTCCTTTTAAAGCAGAATACCCTTTTGCTACATCCAAAAACGGTGTAGGAAGCATGGTTTGCGCTAAGTGTCCTAAACGTGCTTTAGCTTCGCCTTTAATCTTTCCGGCTTTCGTTTTTCCAGCAAGTTCTTTTTCTTTTACTATCTGACTTTTCCAGAAAAAGTCATAATTAGCTATTTGTTGCACAGGTTCATTAATAAACGGCTGAGAAAAAGGTCTTAAACCGCCAGGGATACCCATAAATCCACCGCCTTCAGCTAAATCACCCCAAGGCAATATGTATGTTAAATTAAGATAGTATTCCCTGCCGTATTCGTCTATAATTGGAACTCTTGGGAAATTGGACATTCCAAGAGTTTTCCCTTTCATGTATTCAGGTCGAATTTCTTGTTTAGCTTTGGCCTGTTCTTTTGTATCGCCTATATAATTTCTTGCCGCTTCTTCTAACCCGTATATCATAGCCGCTGGCAATATAAATCTGTGAGGAGTTTTAACTGCTGCCTCGGCTATTCTTGGCAAAGCCTTAAATGTGAAGGTTGCAAACGGAGCGCCATACCACTTAGTTCTATATTTTTCTTGAAATTTAGTTACTTTAGAATAATTGAATAACCATTTTTCAGCATCTTTTGCGGCTTTTAACGGTGACATTTTCTTCCGTTCAATATTATGAATATACTTAGCCATTTTAAACCATTGTTCTTCGGCTTCGTATAGTTTAGCCGCTTTCCTCATACCGACTTTTGTTTTTTCCCAACCTGTACCTATCGTCCCAAATTTTTCAGGAAGTCCACCAGCCTTTAACCCTTTTAACTGTCCTTCAACTTGGTCAAATAGTGATCTTAATTCTGCATTGGTAAATGTCTCTCTGAGCAAGCCTTCTTTTTTAGCAGCCTTCCAGTAGTCTGTTTTGCCTCTCATAGCTCTAATGGCTTTGGTAAGATAAACAGGCTGTTCATACATAGGCATACCACCTAAATGAGCAAGAATTGAATTTGACATAACGTTTCTTGCATGGGTTTTAGGCGACATGATAACTTTGCCAAACTTCCACGCACCCAACGATTTCCGCCATATCTTATCCCCTTGAGTTTGTATTCTAATAACTTCGGAAATATCAGCAAAAATTTCAGGATGTACATAAGATTCCGACAGATCACCCAACTTTTTATTTGACGGTAACTGCTTCCAATCTTTAGGAATGGGGTCAGTAAATGCTTTTTTGACTCCGAAATGCTCTATTGGTTTTCCTGTTAAAGGATGATAGGTTGTTGTTTTATAATGTATTGGTTTGCCTGTTTTTTTAGATATTTGTGGTTTTTTAATAATAGCCCATTCTTTATTTGAAGCTGTGTTTTTAAAAAACTTAGCCATTTCAATATCATGCGTAAGTTGCATAATGCCTTTTGCGACAGGATAGCCAGGGGTTAATATCTCTCCCATCTCTTTCCTTATTTCTTTAGGAATATCTTTTCGTTTTTGAAATCTTGACAAATCAAGCCGATTCGGTTTTGTAATTTTAAATTGTGTTAATAACGATTGATATTCTTTTGAAGTATAAAGGCGAGGCATGTAACGCCCTGCGTTTTTAAAGAACGTTTGTTCAGATAACAGTTCTAAATCAACAGCTTGTTTGCCTAAATCATACAACGTTTGCTTCGCTTCGTTCGCTAACGTCAATTCATTTTTGGAAAGTTTAGGATTGCCACCCTTGATATACTCGCCCATTTTAAGCTGAGTTACTTCGTCAGCTAACTGAAGCCTGTTGCCTAAATCAACAGCATATTCTCTACCAATGGCTTGATTGCGCTTCATAGCATCCATGCTTTCAACGAACTTGCCCGGCTCTTTAAGGCTGCCTCGATACTCATAAATTAAAGCTCGATTGATAGCTTTCCCTCCCGGAACTTTTTCAAGTACTTTAGGAATGCCTTTCATTATGGCTTTATCCCATATTGGCTCGCCTATGTTTTTTTCGTATGCTTTGAATACTTTATGGACAGGCAACCCGCCATATAGTGTTGTACCTCCTATTTTATCAGGCTTTGGTTTTACCGGCTTTTGGGAAAAGTCTCTACCCTCTGCCGCCTGATAAGCCTCTTTATATAATGCCCCTTCTTGTGTTTTATCTTCAAACTTTCTAAGTTTAGCTTTATCCTTCATTATTTCAGCCATGTTGCCCATAGCTTGAGTTTCTTTTATGCTCTTTTCCCTAAGCAACTTAAGTTCTTTTATTTCTGCCGGAGTAGCCTTTTGGCCGAACTTCACAGCTTCGCCTGTAGTTTTAAACTTAGGAACTTCGGGTTTGTGTAGAAATTCTTTTGCAAAAGCCTCTGTCATAAACTCGCTTTCAATTGTTTTTGGTGCTAATTTCTTAGGCGTTGGTTTTTTTACTAACTTAGCTTTACCAGCCCGGCCTTTCATATATTTAGCACCTGCAAGGATAGCAGCGACTTCATATAGGGTTTTTTTTGCCGCCGCTGCCACAGCGCTGCCTGATGCTTTAAATTCTAAATCTGCACGTTTATGGCCGTATTTAGACAGTTTTTCGGTAGGATAAGAGATGGCTTCTATAAGCGCTTGCGCTTGTTTTGTTTTTGGCTGATAAGTAAACTTTTCGCCTATCCATTCACCCGCTTCTTGTGCTTTTTCCAATCCAACAAAGGGAGCCGCCGCAAGTTCTGTTAATCCTGTTACAGTAGTCCCTATCAACCCAGTTGCCGTTGCAAGAGGCGCTTCAACCAATCCAGCCGCCGCCGAAGGTATCGACACAATTTCTTTGCCGATTCTTTTCAGATAGCCATCAGAACTTTTTTCTGTGCTTTCGTCATAGAGAAAAGCCAACGCATCCTTCTGAGTCATTTTATCATCTGACTTTAAAAAAGCTGCTACTGATTCTTGAGTGTAATTCTTTACCCCAAGAAAATTGCGTGCTTCCTCTTCGGTCATTATTATTTCCCCGTTAAGAGTTTAATGGCTTCCTGTTCTGTTATTTCGCCCTTTTGAAAAGCTGCTTTGATATCTTGGTCGGATTTATATTTTTTAGCTTTCCCTTTTGGTTTTTCTTCGGCAAGTCCTAAGTCTTCAAGTTTACCTCCGGCTTTCACATATTCGCTTGCTAAAATATCAGCCTTTTTTATAGCATCTGCTCTTACAGCTTTTACATCAACTTCCATATCCTTCATAATCGGGTCTATACCCTTAGCAGCGCTTCTAGCTTGAGTTATTTGTTTGTAATAATTATCTCTTATTGTTTTTTGTCTTTTTTGCTTTTCGGTTAATTTTCCACCCTTTTTAACAGGTTTTAACTTTCCGACGGCTTCTTTTCTTGGCTGCCAACCCCCTACTGTTTCATATAGCCTTTCTGTTTTCGGCACTTTGGCTTTCGGTAGTTTCTTCTCTGCCAAATCTCTCTCATATTGAATATCTCGCTCATATCTTGCGCTGGCAGGCATATGAGCATCTAACCAATCAGTTGAACCGACTGCGGTATGCAACTCAACAAGCCTATCTATTTTACCTTGATCTCCATCTGGTTTATTCATTTCAGATACAAGCGTTTTTTTTATTTCAACTTGTGTCGCTTCAGCATATTTCGGCCAACCACTCTTCAAATCTCTATATATATCAATTCTTTTGTAACCTTGTGCTGTGAGGTCTTTCATGCGATTTGCAACCATATTATAACCAACAGACAATTTTGCTCCTGTTTGTTTATCAAGAGCCTCGCCATGTGCTTCCATCGCAGCTATGTCACCAGACGTAACGGGTGTCACAGCTTTTGGCATTTTTGTTAGTCCTGAAGCAGTAGTTTCTATACCTTTATCACCTATAGGTCTTTCTGCTGTTGGCACAGCTTCTTCTTTTAATTTTAAATGTCCTGCACTCGTTTCAGCCTGAGTTTTCATTATTTCTGTTCGTTCACCTGCTAACTCTTTTTGCTGTTTCAGTTGCTTTAAGCCCATTAAAGTACTTGTTGCATCCTTAAATAGATTTTTCGATGAGTATCTTCCAAATTGTGGCATGATTTTCTCCTATCTGTGAGCTTCGATGTATGGGGCTATG
This sequence comes from Actinomycetes bacterium, assembly GCA_030589175.1. Taxonomy (GTDB): domain Bacteria; phylum Actinomycetota; class Aquicultoria; order SURF-47; family JAUUWJ01; genus JAUUWJ01. Next base: position 566 of record JAUUWJ010000067.1, on the reverse strand, counting down.
TCTATTCGCATACCGACACAAGCACAAAGCGATAAAAAGCCTTCCGTGATGATCGTAGACGACCTGAAGCGTTTTTTGGGCTTATACTCAAGTATCCATTCGCCGTAATCAATAAGTCGATCAACCAAAAATCTTTTTGTAATCAATCGTATAAATTCAAATCTTTTCATTAAAGGTACAAAAGCTTCAGCCAAAGCATAATACCCGCCCAAATGGTAACCACTCATATATTTATCCCGGAACTCCCTTGAAACCTCAACCTCGTGCGAATCTTTTGAAGTGCAGGCTGTGATTATAATGCATTTTCCGCCGCCTAAAATTAGACCTGCCACTCCGCCAAATATTGCCCCAGGAACGCCACCCACGGTTGCCCCAGCAGCAGCGCCGCCTATCATTGATTGCATTCTTATGGATTTTTCGGCTGCTCTTCTATCTCTTTCGTCCTGCCTCATTTTTTCGTCAAATTGCGCTTGTTGTTGGACGAGGGCCTCTTTGTGTCGTTTTTGAGCTGACATTACATCAAGCCGCCCTGTAGCTTCTCTGGCATATCCTTCAGCAACCCCGGC
>JAUUWJ010000250.1 GCA_030589175.1 Actinomycetes bacterium | reverse complement strand
CACCAACCACCAACCACCAACCACCAACCGGTTTTCCTTACTGGCTAAGTAAAACTGAAAATATTAACGTTCCTAGTAGGAAAGTTGATGTCGCTAAAAAGACTAGTTATTTGAAAAAGACGATTAGTGCAACACGCAAGTTTATGGTCGAAACCTTTCTGCAAGAAAAGGCAGCCGGTAAAGACGGTTTGCTTCAAGCTCTTGATGCTCGTTTGAAATTGATTATTGCGCTGCTCCTTATTATCTCACTTAGCTTCACTCATTACATACTCCCTATTCTTGCCGTCTATGTACTGCTCTTGGCACTAGTCTACCTTTCGAAGCTAAATGTAAGACATTTTGTCCTGCGCTCAACAATTATTGTCGGTTTTTTTTCGGGGCTTGTTATGCTGCCGGCAACTTTAAATATATTTATTGACGGCAAACCGATACTTAAGTTAACAAGCACACTGGCGATTACCGATAATGGTTTGAATTTTCTCCTCCTTTTTTTCTTGCGGTCTCTAGCGATGGCAACAACAAGTATTCTTCTTGTTCTTACGACTAAAAGGGAAGAACTTCTTAGTGCTCTAAAAGTTCTGCGTGTTCCGGCTTTTTTTACTATGATAATTTCTATGTCCTACCGGTTTTTTGCAACTTTAGTAAAAGTGATCGAGAATATCCACTTAGCTCGAAGAAGCCGGACGATAAAACTTAATGAAGCCAAAACCGAGCGCCAGTGGGTGTCTTCTCGTATCGGCTGGACTTTCAAAAAAGCCGTCGATATGAGTGAAGAAGTTACCCAAGCAATGATTTCCAGAGGATGGCAAGGAGACTAAACTCATATGACCCAGCCAATATTTGAATTAGAAAATGTTTGCTTTTCCTACGATCAAGATACCTTGTCATTAAAAGACATCAACTTAGAAATCCTGCCCGACAAAAGACTGGTTATTCTTGGAGTTAACGGCAGCGGTAAGTCAACTCTTTTAAAGTTGCTTAACGGCCTAATGTTCGCTAACTCAGGGCAATTTAAGGCTTTTGGCCGTCGTATAACTGAAGAATTATTGGACAGAGGAGAATTTGCCACCTTTTTTAGGAGTCAAGTGGCTTTGGTTTTCCAAGACTCCGATATTCAACTATTCTCGCCAACTGTTCTCGAAGATTTAATGTTTGGTCCGCTACAGCTTGGTTTAAGCAAGGAAAAAGCCGCTTCAAGAGTTAGCGATTTACTTAAGATGTTTAGCATAGACAAACTTAAACATTGTTCTCCAAATAATCTTTCCGGCGGAGAAAAAAAGAAGGTAGCTATTGCTACCAGTCTTTCTACAAATCCGGATATCATAATGCTTGATGAACCAACCAACAATCTTGATCCCCGAACCAGGGTATGGCTCTACCAGCTGCTTGACAGGTTAGCCAATATCGGCAAAACGGTTATTTTATCTACTCAAGATCTCCAGCTGGCTAAGGTTTTTGCCGAACGGATTGTTGTTATGGACGAAAATCATAAAATAGCGGCAGTTGATTCAGCCGAAAAGATATTAGCTGATAAAGATCTTCTTTTGGAAGTCAACTTGATTCACGAACACGTTCATTACCATAAAGAATTAGCCCATAAGCATCCTCACAATCATGCAAAAAAACACAAACATGATAAACAGGAGGTCGAATTGGTGAAATGAAAGAAAAGTTGACAAGAGTTCAAGTACTTAACGAATTAGAAAATAATAGAGATTTTAGTGGCAAGGATTTGAGCAATCTTGATTTGCAAAAGCTCGATTTTAGCGAAGCTGATATGCA
>JAUUWJ010000219.1 GCA_030589175.1 Actinomycetes bacterium | reverse complement strand
AAACACGGAAAAGTGCCATATTAAAATTGACCATATGGCCGTTAGCAACAATATGACCACAACAAATCCGTAAAGAACTTTTCTTGAGTCTAGGCTCTGTAATAACTTGCCAAGGCCAATAAATGCCAAAATAAGAAGAGGTGCCAAGAAGTCATACTCATATCTTTTGGTGGCTCCCGCGAAAGTTGAGAGCCCCAAGATGGTCAAAATTACACCTATCAGTATGCTCCAGATTAGCGTGTTCCTTTTGATACCGATATCTCCTTTATTGGATGTATATTTAAAAACGGCTAAAAGAGCAAAAATTGATGTTGGCGTATTAAAAAGGATTGAACTGACCCACTCGGAAGGAAAACTTGTTGTATAATCCAAGGAATAATAAAAGTATGGAAACTTAAACTGAGGCCAAGTCAAGAGGTACGCCTTAAGCCCGTACGATAAATATTTAAGAGACTGGAACTCACCTGAAATAATTAGTTGTCGAGACTTTTGTAAACCAATCAGCTGGTATTTGGTCCCAAACTCTAAAAATTGGTCAAAGCGTAAATTGTTGTATAAGAGTAGCATCAAAAACATTACGACAAGGGGGATAACAACCGGCACTAATCTTTTTGTATAATCGAGAAAGCTCCTTTTTGTCGTTTTCCATTCGAGCCAGGTTGTGGCTCCTACCAAAGATAATGCAAAAGCTAAGTATGATAACCGGGTGGCGACTGCAAATCCCAGAAAAATACCTGTTAACAATAAGTAGAAACGGTTTTTTTCATTACCATACCTAAGAAAGAAAAACAGAGAGGCCAGTAAAAACATATGGGCGGCAACAATGGCTTCATGATAAATATTAGGACTACTGATTATAAAAAGAGGTGTGCTTGCTAAGGCAAAGACTAGGGTGATTACTATTCTTGGCCAAGCTTTTTTAATATCATACATGTCCGAGACTCGGCCAAGTATCAGCCATAAAAGAGCTACGTTTATCAAGACAAAAAGTGGCACTGTTATGCTATCAAGTACGGGCAGGCCGGTGATTAGGCGCCATGCTGCATAGAATACGGCGGGAACCGGTCCCCAATAAATAAAATACTTACCTTTGTATAATGACAAGTCATGGACTCTATAGTTAACATTTTGTTCAGGGTCATAAGGGTCGGTTAGCTTAAGCATTTCTGGGTGGGGCTTGATCTTTAAATGGAGTTGGCCGGAGGCAAATGCTTCAGCCTGCATGTCGTAGTAGCCCATATGCTGTTCAAACTTGAAGCTACCCGCAGTCGAAATATAAACATAAAAAAAAGCTAGTGCTATAAGGAAAAGAACAAAGAACATGTTCTCTGCCAATCTTTTTTTTAAGGATTTCATTGTAGAAAGTTTACTAATTTGGCCGGTTGCTGTAAAGGGCCTTCTAAAGCTTATCTTGTTTAGTTGAAAAGACTGCTGTTAATCTTTGTTCACACTAGTTTTTTAGATTATGAGCTCTGGTCTTTCTAGTAGTTTTGTTCCCTCTTCGAAAAAGTAGGAATATACGCTTCCATATAAGAAATAGGACTACTTTTATTCCCAGGACCACGGGAGCGTTAATCTTTGTTTGCCCAAATCTGGGTGCGAGGCCTATCCAGTACTCTGCAAATCCGACTTTAGGATTTGAAGCAGCTTCCACTTTTATCTCATTGGAAAAACACCACTTATTGTTTTTTAGCACCATTTGACCAAGCGCTGAGCGGTCAAATAACCACATACCAGAGCTGCTATCGCTGATTTTTTGGCTAAAGAGCAAGGAGGTGATTGTTGCAAGTCCGATATTGCCGACAAAATTACGTTGGGTCATAGATTCTGGATCCGGCAAAGGAAAACGAGCCGCGGATACAAATTTTACTTTACGTTTTTCCATGTAGTCGATCATGGGAGCTATTGCTTCAACGGGATAAGTACCGTCGCCATCAGCCGTAACAATAATATCACCTGAGGCTTTAGCAAATCCTATCTTATAAGCACGACCATATCCTCTCCGTTTTTCTTTAATAACTTTAGCCCCGTACTGCTTGGCAACAGCTGACGTGCTGTCTTCTGAACATCCATCTACTATTATGATCTCGTCTACTTCTTTAGGTACGCGCGGAAGAACTTTTTGT
>JAUUWJ010000111.1 GCA_030589175.1 Actinomycetes bacterium | reverse complement strand
CAGCTTTTACTCAAAGCGGAATAATTCAAGCAAGCTCTTTAAGAGAATTGTTTTATTTTGCTCTGGCTTTGTCTAGCCAACCCTTGCCAAAAAGTAATAGCCTGGGAATTCTTACTAACGCCGGTGGTCCGGCGATACTCGCTAGCGACTGGGCTTCTTCAGCCGCTTTAACGGTTGCTTCTCTAACAAACAAAACCATAAAATCACTTTCTAGTTTCTTACCTGCAGCGGCAAGTTTATATAACCCTGTGGATCTTCTGGGCGACGCCAAAGAAGACAGGTATAAAAAAGCTTTGAGCGTTATGCTGAAAGATTCTAATATAGACAGTCTGCTTGCAATACTAACCCCGCAAGCCATGACCGAAATAGAAAAAACAGCAAAAATAATATCAGAAGTTTCCAAGAATAACACAAAGCCTGTTGTGGCATCTTTTATGGGCGGCCCAGATATTAAAAAAGCGGAAAAAATACTTAAACAATATAATATTCCAAATTACATATACCCGGAGGACGCTGTAAAATCGATAGGAGCCCTCGTGACTTACAGCCGAATATTACAAAGACCAAAAAACATTTATAAAAAATATAAAGTAAATAAAAAAACAGTGAGAGATATTATCAAAAAATCTGCTTCTGAACAAAGAGTTAATCTATCCTACATGGAAGCCAATGAAATATTAAAAGCTTATGGCATCGACATTCCACAGAGCCATTTGGCCAAGACTACCAGCGAAGCAAAGAAACTTGCTGAAAATATTTCCTTTCCGGTTGCGTTAAAAATCGTATCTGAAGATATTCTACATAAAACCGACATTGGAGGCGTCAAAATCGGTATCAATAATAAGAAACAAGTATTAGAAAAATTTGAAAATATTATAGCGAATGCAAAAAGATATATGCCTCAAGCCCGTGTTGAAGGGGTGCTTGTCCAAAAAATGGTAGAGGGAGGATTAGAGACCATTGTCGGTATTAGCAGAGACCCTCAATTCGGACCGCTCGTATTGTTTGGTTTAGGAGGCATTTACGTAGAAATATTAAAAGATGTCTCGTTTAGGATAGCTCCACTCAGCACTATGGATGTAAAAAAGATGGTCGGTGAGGTAAAATCATATTTATTGCTAAAAGAGATTAGGGGAAGGAAAGCAAGGGATATAGAAGCAATAGAAGAAGCGATATTAAGAATTTCTCAATTGGTCACGGACTTTGAAGAAATCGTTGAAATGGATATAAATCCTTTGATAGCAAGAGAGGAAAATAGGGGAGCAATTGCCGCTGACGTAAGAATGAGTATAAGCATAAAATGACAAATGGAGGAAAATACTAAGCACTAAATTCTAAATTCTAAACAATATCTAAATTTAAAATTCAAAACAAATGTTTAGAAAACTAGAATTTAGGGTTTGTTTAGGATTTAAATATTAGGATTTAGGATTTGTTTTATGAGAGGCATATACGTAGTCTCAACAACTGAATATTCTGGGAAAAGCACGATTGCTCTTTCTATCGCAATGAACTTAAAAGAGATGAGCAAAAAAGTTGCTTACATGAAACCCATAGGAACAATGCCCTCTAAAGTCGACGGAGAAGATAGCTGCGAAGACGTTGACTATATATGGAACGAGCTGGGAAAACCCGGAGATGTCAAAAATGTATGCCCGATAGTGCTTTTGTCTAATTTCACTGAAAAAGCGTTTGGTAAAGAAAAAAAGGATTATAAAAAAATAGTCAAAAATGCTGCTTTCAGCCTCTCAAAAGATCATGATTTCTTGGTTTTAGAAGGAGCGGGAAATATAAATCAAGGAAGCTTTATTGATTTAAGCGCGGCACGTGTAGCAAGTTTATTAGATGTGAAAACAATATTGATAGCAAAATATAGTTCCATTTTGACGGTGGATGAAATACTTGAAGCCAGTGCTAAACTTAAGACAAATATGTCGGGTGTAATAATAAATATGGTGCCCGAATCCGAGATTGAAACAGTTGAAAATATTATTAAGCCTTTCTTAAATAAAAGAAATATAAAATATCTCGGATATCTTAAGAAAGATAGAATCCTTGGTTCAATAAGTATTGGAAAAATAGCGGAACACTTACAGGGTAGAGTCTTGGCAGGCAAAAAATATCTCGATAAAATGATTGAAAGTTTCATGGTGGGTGCAATGGGGCAAGAGCAAGCTATAAGCTTTTTTAGAAAAAAGGCTAACAAAGCAGTAATCACCGGCGGAGATAGAAGTGACGTTCAGCTAGCTGCTCTGGAAACTCCTACAAATGCACTAATACTTACCGGAAACCTAAATCCCAGGCCGCTGGTAATATCAAAAGCAGAAGATGAGCAAGTCCCCGTAATATTGGTAAAAGAAGATACTCTTTCAGCCATTGAGAAAACTGAAGAGTTGCTCTCTCACGAGAGAGTTCACGAAAATCAAAAAATCCTGCATATGAAGGAACTTCTTGACAAAAACATTGACCTAAGTGTTATCTATAAAGACATGGGGTTAGACCAGTAATTTATTCTTTCTTTTGGTTCTTTAATAATTTTTGATAAATTTGTTATTGCTCTTTTACTTTGTAGGCCTCTGTTCGTATAATTGTCTTACCCTCGAACAATGTATGTAAAAGGCGGGGCTTTTTTAGGATAAATATGAAAATACGTTTAGCGTTAGATGCAATGGGCGGTGATTTTGCTCCCGCCGAGATTGTTGAAGGAGCAAAAGAGGCTGTCGAAAGCAATCCTGATATTGAAATTATACTTGTTGGCGAACTTGATAAGATAAATGCTTATCTGTCAAAAAAGCCTGCAAAGAACGCTAAGAATGGTACGAATAACATCTCCGGCACAATCAACGTATTAGCTTCCGGGGAAAACATCGACATGCACGAATCTGCGGCAAAAGCAGTTAAGGCCAAGAAAGACTCATCTATTGTCTTAGGCTTAGATTTGGTTAAGAAAGGTAAAGCTGATGCATTTATTTCTGCCGGAAACACCGGTGCGGTTATGACTGCTGCTCTTTTTGGCCTGGGCAGAATAAAGGGCATAGACAGGCCGGCAATTGTCGTTACTCTTCCAACTGCAGCCAAACCTGTTGTGCTTTTAGATGCCGGTGCTAATCCTGAATGTAAGCCTAAAAATCTGGAGCAGTTTGCTCATATGGGAAGTTCTTTTTCCGAAAAGCTTTTAGGGATCCATAATCCTTCCATCGGGCTCCTTAGTATCGGAACCGAAAAGGGAAAGGGTGACGATTTAGTAAAAGTCTCCCACGATCTTTTGGAGGATGCTTCCATAAACTTTTACGGAAATATCGAAGGTAGAGATGTTTCCAACGGCACAACAGACGTAGTCGTTTGCGATGGCTTTATAGGTAACGTTGTTTTAAAAACCATGGAAGGTCTGGCTTCTGTAATGTTTAATGAGCTTAAGGAAGTTATTAAATCAACCACTCGTACCAAGGTCGGGGGAATGCTTCTTTCAAGTTCATTAAAGAAGCTTCAGACAAGGCTAAACCAAGATACCTATGGAGGCGCTCAACTTTTAGGTGTTAACGGAATTTGTATCATCAGCCATGGAAGCGCTAAGAAAAAAGCGATTAAAAATGCTATCTTTTTAGCAAAGAAATCGATTGAACAAGGACTTGTAGATAAAATAAAACTGGAAGCCCATTTATGAGCAAAAGTGCGGGAATTAGTGCAATAGGATACCATTTACCCTCCAAAATAGTTTCTAATAACGACCTGGAAATTATGGTGAATACTTCTGATGAGTGGATAAAGAGCAGAACCGGTATTAAAGAGCGCAGAGTGGTGGCGGACAATGAAAATTGTTCTGATATAGCTATTAAAGCTTGCAGAAAAGTTCTTAATAAAGCGCAATTAAGCCCCGAAGATATAGATCTAATTTTATTTACAAGTTTAT
>JAUUWJ010000012.1 GCA_030589175.1 Actinomycetes bacterium | reverse complement strand
CATCGGCTATTACATTAATGGTCGGTATCAGTCCGTTAATTGTTAAATTTTCCGCTACTGAATTAACCGAAACTATTTATTTGGCCGTTTCTATATTGGCTATTTACGCCGTCGAGAAATCTACAAAGACTAAAAAGTTAGATGGCTATTTTTTATTGGCAGTTTTAGCAGCAACTGCTTCTTATTATATAAAGTCGGTTGGTTTTGTTTTGCTACCGGCAATCGTTATTTATTATGCATATAAGAATGAGAACAAAAAAGCAGTAATATTTGGTGTTTTATTTTTTTTGTTTACTGCTCCCTGGTTGCTTAGAAGCTTTTATGTTGATTCCCCGGCAAATGGTACCTATCTGAAGCAATTAGCGTGGAAAGACTTTAGAGTCCCGGGAGCGGGGAAAGCAACTCTAATTGATATTGTTAAGCGTATTATAAAAAACGGGTATATGTATGCAACTTTTGGTTTTGGAAAAGCTTTAGCCCTAAAGAATATTGTAACAAGGCCCGTATTAGGCCATATTTATTATTCTATCTTTACTCTTTTTTCTGTTGTTACCTTCATTGGTTTTATCTCAAAATTGAGAAGCAAAATTTGGCTTTCGGATGTATATATGATCTTATTCTTTTCTATGTATCTTATTTGGCCAACAATGCATACAAGATATATGCTTCCCGTGATGCCATTCATTCTTTTGTATTTTTTATTTGGCGTTAGGTTTTTGGGCCAAAAGACAAGCTCATATTTTTCAAATAGACGTTTACCAGAAAGAGTAATGTCGCTAACAATAATCATGGTAGTTATTGTCAGCTTAATTGCCAGTACAACTCTAGTATCAGCCAATTTAAGGAGAGGCGGTCTTTCGAAAGAGACTGCTCATTTTTATGAGGCAATTGATTGGATTAAGAAAAATACCTCGAAAAACAGCAAGGTTGTGAGCCTTAAGCCGGAAGCGACTTTTATTTTAAGCAAAAGAAAGACTGTAAGTTATTTGGATAGAAAGTACTTTAAAAATAGCTTAAATCCGGGAAGACTTTTAAGCGGCTCTTTTGATTATGTAATATTAGATAGTTTTAAGGATACAACCGAAAGAATAATTGTGTTAAACAATTATATAAGAAAACACTCTGATAATTTCACTTTAGTCTACTCAACTAAGCAACCGGTTGTTAAAGTATACAAAATAATTAAATAGAATAAGCTGGCTGATTGTGAATACCCTGAGAACCTGTAAGCTAAAGTGCTATTTCACGATATAAATCCGTTTAAATTTCTATAATGATGAAAAAATATAAATATGGTTTTTAACGTAGAAGAAATACCAGAAATAAGCGAAAAGGATTGGCGGATTTCTATAACCGGTGAGGTTGAAGAGCCTCATTTTTACTCTATTGAGCAGCTAAAACAATATTTCGAGCCAAAGAAAGTAAATTCTAATATTTTATGTCTGCGTGGTGTGACAATTAAAGGAGTTTGGACGGGAGTGGATGCTCGTGAACTCGTGGATGAAACCAATATCAATGAGAAAGCCAGTTGGGTCGAAGTTAGAGCTTATAGTGATTATGTTGAACCCGTAAAACTTAAAGATTTTGTAAAAGAAGGCGTGATTATTGCCTACGCTTTAAACGACAAAATTATTCCTGTTGAACAAGGCGGTAGTTTACGGCTTATTGTCCCTCAGAAATATGCCTATAAAAGTTTCAAATGGCTAAATGAACTCAGATTGCTTTTTAAAAGGCCTTTTGGTTTTTGGGAAAAAAAAGGCTATCCGTTTAAGGACCAATAGTAAATTAGCAACGAGTTACTGGCTAAAATTATGTCCTGATGCCTAATCTAGTGTAAACAAATTTTATATGTTTATCTTCGCATTATTAGGCGAATAAATTTTAAGCGTAATTATTTAACAAATATAAATTAAAAGAAGAGTGATGGTTTGACACTTGCCACAAAAAGATCATTATCTGAGAGAATAAAATACTACTCCTTTGAGCAAACGGTCGATAAGATTTTCCGCATGGCAACCTGGGTTTCTGATGATACTATCATAAGAGGCGTCACAATGCTTGAGAAGATGGCAGTGGGTCCGAAGCGAAATACGCTAGGATTAATAAAGGGGGCATTTAAAGACGGCCATCCATCATTGAAGCTCTTAAGAAAAGTAATGAAAGAAGTCCACCCGAATTGCAAAAAGAATTTCATTCGCAATTTTGTCGTAAAACTGATTTTGAGTGATGTCTCATTAAAGAAAGATTATCGCGATAAATACGGTTATACACCGCCAAGCACCATCTTAATAAGTCCTACAATGAGATGCAATCTTAAATGCCAGGGATGCTATGTTCAAAACTATCAAAAAGAAGAAGGTATGGATCCTGATCTCATAGATAGTGTTATAAATCAAAGCAAAGAAATCGGCATAAACTTAATTACTATTTTGGGAGGGGAGCCTCTCATCTATCCTCAGCTTTTCGACATTTTCGCCTTGCATAAAGATATGGTTTTTCAAGTTTTTACTAATGGAACATTGATTACTTCCGAGGTTGCTCGCCGGTTTTGTAAGCTTGGAAATGTTACTCCCGTGATAAGCATAGAGGGTTTTGAGAAGCAGACTGACGATCGCCGGGGGAAAGGCGTTTTCGAGAAAACGATGAAGGCAATGGATAATTTAAGAAATGAAGGAGTGATGTTTTTCTATTACGTTACATCAACGAGAAAAAATGCCCGAATTATTGCAAGTGACTCCTTTGTTGATTTAATGATAAAAAAAGGTGCGGTCGTCGGCTGGATTTTTAATCATATGCCTGTATCAGGGGACATGGATCTCTCTTTAATGCCAACACCACAGCAACGCGATTATGTAAGAAAAAGAACGAGTGAGCTGAGATTTAAGAAGCCGATATTGCTTATCGATTTTTTTGGCGACGGCTCTATTGTGAACGGTTGTCTGGCAGGCGGAAAAATTTATTTACATATAAACAGCAAGGGGGATGTAGAACCTTGTATTTTTTGCCACTTTGCAACTGACAACATCAAGCAGAAATCATTAGTGGAAGTCCTAAATTCGCCATTTTTTAAAGGCATTAGAAAGATGCAGCCTTATTGTGACAATGACTTGAGGCCCTGTATGCTTATCGATCATCCTCATATATTTAGAACTCTCGTTTCAAAATACAAACCAAGTCCTACTTCAGAAGGTGCAGAATTATTAGTTGATAAGCTAGGACCAAAGCTTGATAAGTACGGCAAAGATCTAGCAAAGATATATGAGCCGGTATGGAAGAAAGATTATGGTTGGGTCAAAGAATGGCGAGAAAATTGCTTAAAAGAAGAGTAGCGATCTAGAAACTAGCGGTTTTTTACTTTATCTGCGATGGCTTCAGCCATTTCTTGGGTTGTTGCAGTGCCGCCCAGGTCATACGTTATGGTTTTTCCTTCAGAAATAACTCTATTTACACAATCTTCGACTTTGTTGGCGGCATCATTTTCTCCTATGTGTCTAAACATTAAGGCGGCAGAAAGGATGAGAGCAGACGGGTTTACTTTTTGCTTGCCCGCATGCTTAGGAGCACTTCCATGGATAGGTTCAAATACGGCCGAATCATCTCCAATATTTGCTCCCGGAGCCACACCCAAGCCGCCGATAAGACCGGCACATAAATCTGAGAGTATATCTCCGTATAAGTTCTCCGTTACGATTACGTCGTATTGATTTGGCTTAATAACCAGCTGCATACTCATTGCATCGATAAGGCGTTCTTCGTATTCGATATCAGGATAGCGCTGAGCTATCTCTCGGCAAGCTTCAAAAAACAAGCCGTCTGTATATTTCATAATATTAGCTTTTGTTACAGAGGTGACTTTTTTACGTCCGTACTTTTTAGCGTAATCAAAAGCGAACTTAGCAATTTTCTCAGAAGCTTGTCTGGTAATTATTTTTATACTTTCAGCTTTGTCGTCATTGATCATTCGCTCTATACCCGCATATAAATCTTCTGTGTTTTCTCGTACTATAACAAGGTCGATATCTTTAAAGGGTGTTTTTAAGCCTTTGATTGATTTTGTCGGTCGTAGGCAGGCATAGAGGTCTAATTTTTTTCTAAGTGCGACGTTTACACTTCGAAAACCGCTTCCAACCGGAGTTGTAATCGGCCCCTTTATGGCAACTTTATTTTTTTTGATACTCTCCAATACTTTGTCAGGCAGAGGCGTGTTATCAGTAGCTATTGTTTCTTCGCCGGCAGCCAGTTCCTCAAATTCGATATCAACTCCGGTTGCTGCAACTACTTTTTTCATCGCCGTAGTTATCTCTGGGCCGATGCCATCTCCGGGCAAAAGCGTAATTTTATAACTCATTTTTCTCCTGTTTTTTTGTCGAACAACGAAGTTCGAACAACGGTATTTATATTTTAAATCCTTTGTTCTTTTTAAAATGCTTTGCCAAGCCGCCGTCATTTAAGATTTCTATCATAACAGAAGGCAGGGGATTGACGTCTAGGGTCAGATTTTTGGTTTCATTTATTATTTTTCCTTTGGCCATGTCTACACGCAGCTTATCACCCTTGTCGATCTTATCCGTATCGCATTCAATAACCGGTAGGCCGGTATTAATTGCATTCCGAAAGAAGATACGGGCAAAAGATTTAGCAAGTACTCCTGAAATATTAGCGTGTTTTATAGCCAAAGGAGCTTGTTCTCTGGAGGAGCCGCTGCCGAAATTTTGGCCGGCAACAATGAAATCACCTTTTTCTATCTTTGAATAAAAATCGGGATCTAAGTCTTCCATGACGTGTTTGGCCAGCTCGTTCATATTAAGTGTTTTGAACTTGTATTTACCTGAAATTATATAATCCGTATTAACGTTGTCTGAGAATTTATGCGCTTTGCCTCTTAATAACATTTAATCTCCTATCACACAATTTGTTGGTAAGTGCTTTTCTTACACATCATAGCTCTGTTTTTTAACTAAAAACGAAGAACTAAGAAATAATAACGACAAATAAAAACTAAAATAATATTACAAATTATTAACTACAAAAATATGAACTCGCTTTTCTATCAAAATTTTTATTATCTTTATAAGTTTTACATTGTCGTTATGAGTTTTTCGATCTTAATTTTTCATTTTTTTCCAATCTGTATTCCGCTTCACAGTAATCGTCACCCTTAGACATCCTTTTAAGAAATTTTACTTTCAAGTTCGGATTGAGTCCTTCTACTAAACCAATTTCCCAGGCACTCAAAGCAGAGCAAGGTTTGGCTCCCCAGTAATCACTGCCGGCCCACGAACATTTGGTGATGCGTGTTTTTGCCATATTACCGTTTTTTTCGGCAATCTTGGCGTTGATTCCAAATAGACGGTTTGCAAACACTATCACTCGCAACGATTGATTAAAATTTTTACTGGCTACCTTGAATTCATTTTTGACTTTTTCACCTTGTTTGGAACCAAGTTCTTTGCAAGCTTTTGAAATATCCTTGTTAGAACCTGATTCATTACTTTTAATGATTTCACTAAGAAGCAGACCAAGTCCTTTTGTGGCAATGCGCCAGCGTATTCTTGCCGGCACAAGAGCGGGAAATCTAAGATAAACTCTTAAAAGCCAGTGAGGCAATCTGGGAAAACCGGTTAAGTGACTAAGCTTATCTGATAATCGTTTCATAAGAACTCTCTGGGATCGGTTATTTTTCCGGTGACTACACTGGCGGTTACAGTTGCAGGAGAAGCTAGAAAAATATTTGCATTAGTATTTCCCATGCGGCCTTTAAAATTTCTGTTGGCTGATGATATTACATTTTCTCCGTCTGAGGGAACGCCGTTGTGGGTTCCAACACAAGGCCCACAGCCAGGTGTAACGACAGCGGCTCCTGCTTTAACAAATGTTTCTATTAAACCTTTTTTCATGGCCTTAATAAATATATCTTTACTAGCCGGTGCGATGATTAAGCGACAGTTCTTAGAGACCGGATGTTTTTTTAGAACATTGGCAGCTATCTTTAGATCTTCAAGGCGGCCGTTGGTACAAGTCCCAATGACTCCTTGATGAATTGTTGTATCAGCAACCTTGTCAACTGAAACAACATTATCTACAGTATGAGGTTTGGCTACCTGAGGCTTAAGATTTGAGAAATCAAAATCTAATTCCTTTTCATAGTTAGCGTCGTTGTCGGGCTCAACCGTTATGAATCTGTTGCTGTTTCTTTGGGAGACCCACTCTTTTGTTTTGGAATCGGCAAGCATAAGGCCGGCTTTTGCCCCCATCTCAACTGCCATGTTTGAAATAGTAAAACGAGCATCTATGCTTAAGTTGTCAATGGTCTCCCCGATAAATTCAACCGCTTTATAGGTCGCTCCGTCAGCAGAAAGCTCACCGATAATATAAAGTATCAAGTCTTTAGAGTAGACACCTTTTACCAGCGCTCTACTGCAATTTATCTTAATTGTCGGCGGTACTTTAAACCAAAGTTTTCCCGAAGCCATTGCTGCAGCGCAATCGGTTGAGCCAACACCCGTAGAAAATACGTTTATAGCTCCGTAAGAGCAAGTATGGGAATCGGCGCCGACTACCAGATTTGAGGGTACGATATGGCCTTGTTCGGGAATTAACTGGTGGCAAACTCCGCAGCCGATATCATAAATATTTATATCATGTTTATTAGCGAAATCTCTCATTAATGTATGTAAATTGCTTACTCCTTCGAGGGGGCTGGGGGCGGAATGGTCAATAACAAAAGCTACTTTTTTTGGGTCAAATACCGTTTTTTGACCCATTTTTTCAAAGGCATTTATGGCCAGAGGAGTTGTGCCGTCTTGACTCATCACAAAGTCGACGTCGGCAATCACCAAATCATCGGCATAGACTTCATTTTTACAATGATTACTTAGGATTTTTTCGGCTATTGTTTGGCCCATAGTATGCCCGTTTACTTTTTTAGCTTTGCTTCTCTACGGGCTTTAGCTGCTGCAAAGTCTTTGTAAATGTACACAAGCTCTTTGTCGAAAAGGGCTCTTTTCATCCCGACAGCGGTTGAACGTACTTCTTTCAATATCTTGACAGCATCTTCTTCTTCAAGTTCAATGCCATACTCTTTAAACTTTGAAACTATGGAAGCCGTTCCGCTATGTTTTCCGATTACAAGCTGCCTTTGAAGACCGACTTCATCAGGAGAGAACGCTTCGTAAGTTAATGGATTTTTTATGACGCCGTCTGCATGGATACCTGATTCATGTGCAAAAACATTAGTGCCTACGATTGCCTTCCATACGGGAATTGTCCGGGCGCTGGCTCCGGCGACATACTCTGATAAATCTCTAAACATTTTTGTCTTAAATCCTAAGTCTCTTTTAGTAAGGTGTTTAAGAGCCATTACTACTTCTTCCAATGCGGCGTTGCCGGCTCTCTCGCCCAGGCCGTTTACAGTTGTATTGATCCAGCGAGCACCTGCTTTAATGCCAGCTAGAGCGTTTGCCGTTGCCATGCCGAAGTCATTATGAGTATGCATTTCGATATCGACATCTACTGATTCCTTGATCATTTTGATAACCTTAAATGTTTCGAAAGGCTCCAAGATACCTAACGTATCGCAAAAACGTACTCTGTCGGCACCACAATTTACGGCATTTTTAACAAAACGGATTAAGAATTCAATATCTGTTCTTGAGGCGTCTTCTGCATTTACGCTCACATAGAGCTTCTTCTTTTTAGCAAATTCAACCGCTTCTTTTATCTGGTCCAAGACCCACTTGCGGCTTTTTCTTAGCTTGTGGTCAATATGAATATCTGATGACGGCATTGAAATAGCTACAGCATCTACGCCGCAATCTATAGAGTGCTTTATATCCGATATCACGCCTCGGTTCCAGGTTAGTATACTTGTGTTGAGATCCAAGCCTGCAATTTTCTTTATCGTCTTTTTTTCGTCCCCGCCCATTGCGGGAATGCCGACTTCTATTTGATGTACGCCTACTTCGTCTAACAGGCGGGCAATACGGATTTTTTCGCTATTAGCAAACACAACGCCTGCAGTCTGCTCGCCGTCTCTAAGCGTTGTATCGTCTATCTTAATATCAGCTTTCTCGCGACTTGGCTTAATCTTAAAGTCTTTTAGCTCATTGGAATTTTCCACTACATAACCTCCGGAATAAGTTTAGAGAGCAAGAATTATTTTATAGACATTATCGCATTTTAGCAAGGTTTAGGGATTTTCCAGATATTTAGCAATCACTTTGATCTTAGTCTCAACCGTTTCAATTATATTTCAAACTCATAAAACGATATTTTACTAGGTTATAATGTTATTATTAATCTATTATTTTTGAGAAGATGGTAAACAAAACTGAACACAATATCGAAAACTTAATAAAACAGCAGGTAAAACAGCAGGTAATTGATGAAGGCGGTTCTTCAAATATTTCACAGTGTGCCAAGGTAATGCTGGCTTCAGCTAACTTCGGAAAAGCCAATCCCGATGATTTAGTGAATGCGGGTATTGCCGCTGAATTTTTCTTTCAGGCACTTCACAGACATTACAGCAAAGGTAAAGGCAAGGGAACCGATGTAATTATGGGTGATTATTTTGGGGCAGTAGCTATCGTATTTTCCAATAAGATTGAAGATAGCGAGATCCTAAAAACATTTTGTAAGGCGATACAGGAAGCGACAAAAGATAAAGATGATGAATATAAAGAAGCAGGGCGTCTTGCAAAGATTTACGGAGCCAGTGCTTGGGTTGGCGCTTATCTAGCGGGACTTACAGGCGATGCTTTATCGGATTTTCGCCTGATGGGAGAAAAAACCGGCCTAAGGATTTTACGCGCCATAGATTTAGAAGGCTACAAGCAAGCTCTAGTAAAATTTAGTAAAAGTAACGACTTTATCAAAAATGTTGGCCTAAATTAAATGCAAAACCCAGTTTCTCTAAAAATAAAAAGAAAGCTAAATAAATTAGATTCTGAGCTCAAAAACTTGGTAACTGATTCCGGAATAGAGCTTTCCAAAGGTTATCTGCAAACAGTTGAAGCTGGAGGGAAAAGATTAAGGCCGGCACTTGTCTTTTTATGCTCGCAATTTAAGGGCGGAGATAAAAAAAACATTTTTAACGCGGCCTTAGCAGTTGAATTAATCCACGCGGCTTCTCTTATTCATGATGACATCATGGACGGAGCAATAATGAGAAGAGGAAAACCAACGGTTTATTCAAAGTGGGGGCCAAAAGTTGCTTTAAGAATTGGCGATTACTTGTTTGCTAAGGCTTTTTTGCTTTTATGTAAGACAGATGACTTTGAGGCAATTTCTGTATTAGCCGATGCGGTAAGAAAGTTAAGCGAGGGTGAGATCGAGCAAATAAAATCGGCCTACAAGTTAGAACAGACAACGTCTTACTATTTTCAAAAGATAAACTTAAAGACGGCCTCGTTATTCAGGGCTTCGGCTGAGCTTGGCGCAATTTTCGGAGGCGCCCAAAACTCGAAAGTAAAAGCCTTAGGTGCTTTTGCTCAGAATCTAGGCATGGCATTCCAAATTTTTGACGATGTTTTGGACATAGAAGCCGAGGAGCAGGTTCTAGGCAAGTCCTTGGGTACGGATTTGAGGGATGGGACACTAACTTTGCCGATTTTGTTTGGGCTAAAAGAGACAAATGACAATCATGACAATCGCTTGGCTAAAATATTTATCAGTAAGAATTGCTCTAATTCTGACATAGAAGATGGTCTGAAAATAATTGTAGACACACAAGCTATTGATAAAACCAGGAAAGAAGCGAAAAGGTTTGTAGGGAAGGCTTTAAAAGAGCTGGAATACATTGACAATACTCCTTTAAAGAATGAATTGAGCAATATTTGTGAATACACGATTGAGAGGTTCAATTAGTCTGGATATTGGTTATTAGATGCTAGATATTAGATAAGAAAGGATGATTTAAGCAAATGTTAATAAGTGCTAAGTGGGTTTTGCCCATAGACAAAGAACCGATCGAAGACGGCAGCATATTAATTGATGACGGTAAGATAAAAGCGATTGGTAAAACTGAGAAGCTGGTAAAGAAGTATAAAAAAGAATCTCAAATTGATACCGGTCTCAGTGCTATTCTTCCCGGATTTGTAGATTGCCATACGCATCTAGAATACAGCGTGTTTAGAGGTGTTTGCGATGATCTCTCGTTTGGAGAATGGAAGATCCAGCAGCAAGAGAAAAGCAAACATCTTACAAAAACGGATTGGCAATTATCGGCTCGACTTGGAGCTCAAGAGGCTTTAAGAAGCGGTATAACAACTATTGCTGATATAACTGATAAGAGCGATATTCTAGAAGTGATAAAAGAAGCGGGCTTGAGGGCTCGCGTGTTTTTTGAAGTATACGGCCTTAAAGACGATGCAAAAAAAATAGATACGGCTTCAAAAGCAATAGATGATTGGAAAAAGAGGACCAAGGGGTCTCTGGTTAAAGTAGGCATAAGTCCTCATGCCGCTTATACGACATCGCCGCAACTGCTAAAAAAAGTTGCGGCTTTGGCTGAGAAGAAAAAACTTTTAAGTTGCGTACATGTCAGCGGTTCAATGGACGAGTATAATTTTGTTAAGTACGGCAGCGGAC
>JAUUWJ010000190.1 GCA_030589175.1 Actinomycetes bacterium | reverse complement strand
ATGCCTTCGGCAATACAATTTCTGATCCCTGTTAGAGCATCCTGAAAAGCACCTTCCATTCCTCTGAATTTATCGTTTGTCTCTTCCATGCCGTCAAGGCTTACGCCAACGTAAGAGAGCTTTACTTCTTTTAGGGTTTTTGCCATTTCCTTAGTTATCAATGTACCGTTAGTTGAAATAACCGCTCTCATTCCTTTTGAAGTCGCATAGGCGGCAAGTTCAGGCAAGTCTTGGCGCATCGTTGGTTCGCCGCCGGAGAAAAGAATTACCGGAGAGCCGAATTGAGCCAGATCATCTATTAGTGCTTTTCCTTGTTCTGTCGTTAGCTCATTTTTGAACTCTTTGTCTCTTGCTTGAGCGTAACAATGCACACAGCGCAGGTTGCAGCGCCTAGTCATATTCCAGACAACTACCGGTTTTTTGTCTTTTGAAAATTGCAAAAGATGCGAAGGCAGTTTTTTAGAGTCCCTGCCGTAACGCAAGGCATCTGAGGCTTCTACGGTTCCGCAGTAAAGTTTTGATATTCCAATCATTGTTAAACCCCGTGTTTCGTATTTCGTGTGTCGTATCTCGTGTTTATATAAACAGTCATAATTCTTAA
The DNA here is from genome assembly GCA_030589175.1 of Actinomycetes bacterium. Taxonomy (GTDB): domain Bacteria; phylum Actinomycetota; class Aquicultoria; order SURF-47; family JAUUWJ01; genus JAUUWJ01. Next base: position 2,019 of record JAUUWJ010000190.1, on the reverse strand, counting down.
CTTTTAATTTTAATTGTATTATCTACAATTGCCTTTACCAGGCCTTTTATTGTGTACTCCTTGGCTACTATATCGACTTTGAGCCCTTTATCTTTAGCCGTTTTAGCCGTAATCGGGCCAATTGCCGCAATTTTTACTCCGTTTAAAACAGCTTTTGCGTTCTCTACTATGTCGAGAAAGTTAACAACAGTCGATGAGCTAGTAAAAGTAACAAAATCTACTTTTTTCTCCATTGCTTTAAGGCTTTGCTCGCTTGCCGGTTTATCGGCAACCGTCTGATAAGCTTCAACAACGTCAACTTTAGCTCCTGCTTTTGTAAGCTCTTCAGGCAGTACCTCTCTCGCCACTTTCGCTCTTGGTAACAATATCTTTTTATCCTTAACATCGCCCAATGCTTTCAAAATCCCCTCGGCTTTATACTCTTGTGGTATTAAGTCCACTTTTAAAGCCAAAGACTTCAAATAAGAGGCTGTTCCCGGCCCGATTGCCGCAATCTTTGCGTCTTTAAATACGCGAAAATCAACATCTTTTTGCTTTAATCGGCGGACAAAATGGATGACACCGTTTACGCTGGTAAATATCAACCAGTCATAGTAGGCTCCCGGTATTTGCCTCTCAATAGCCTCATCTAGTTTTTTATAGCTATCTGCAGGCACTACCTTTATGGAAGGTAATTCAATTGTGGAAGCACCAAGTTCTTGTAAATCCTGACTTAGCTCACTTGCTTGCTCCCGGCTTCTGGTCACGACTACCGTTTTTCCAAAAAGCGGTTTCTTTTCAAACCAGGCTAGTTGTTCTCGAAGAGCCGCAACCTCGCCTATTACTATTATAGCAGGTGCTTTGAACTTTGTTAAGAGGGCTTTCTCCGCTATATCTGCAAGCGTTCCTTCGAGCACTTGTTGTTTGCTTGTCGTTCCCCACCTTACCAAGGCAACGGGGGTTTTTGGATCACGGCCATGTTTTAAAAGGTTTTCAGCTATAAGATTCAGATTTTTAACTCCCATAAGAAAAACCAGTGTGCCGATTCCAGTCGCCAATGCCTTAAAATCTATATCGGATTTATCTTTGGTCGGATCTTCGTGGCCAGTAATAAATGCAACTGTTGATGTATTGCCTCTTTGAGTTATCGGAATTCCGGCATAAGCCGGAGCGGCATAAGCACTTGAAATTCCGGGAATGATTTCAAAATCAACACCGGCTTTTACAAGTTCTAAAGCTTCCTCTCCGCCGCGGCCGAAAATAAACGGGTCTCCTCCTTTAAGCCTCACTATTTTCTTGCCTTCATTAGCCAGTTTTACTAAGAGGGCATTTATATCAAGTTGCTCAATAGTGTGCTTACGGCCGGTTTTTCCCACATAAATCTTTTCAGCTTGAGGAGCATATTTTTCCAGGTCGATGCTAGCCAAATAATCGTAGACTACTACGTCAGCGCCGGCTAAGGCTTCTGCCGCTTTTACGGTTATTAACTTTTCGTCTCCCGGCCCTGCACCGGTTAAATATACTTTGCCCTTATTTTTGTCCATTATATTTCCAAAATCAAATATCTAAGATCCGCTTTCCCTTATTTTAGCAAGAATTTTGCCGGCACCCTTCTCTTCAAGCTCTTTGGCTAGTTTTACGCCGGCTTCCTCCGCATCTTCTGTTTTTGCCTTCAAGCTTCCGGAAACAACTTCTTTTCCGTCCAAAGAAGATACTACGGCGCTAAGTTCAAGCTCTCCGTTTTTTGACTTTGCTAATGCCCCTATCGGTACCTGGCAGCCTCCTTCAAGTTCCTTCATTAAAGCCCTCTCGGCTGTGACCTCAGCCAAAGTCTTTTCGTCATTTATCAATGAGAGCATTTCAAGAACTTCTTTATCATCACTTCTGGCTTCAATCGCTACCGCTCCCTGGCCTACCGCCGGAAGCATTTCGTCTTCAGTAAATATCTGCTTCATGTGTTCAGTCGCTCCGAGCCTTTTCAGTCCCGCTACTGCCATTATTATGGCTTGATACTCGCCTTCTTCGAGCTTTCTTAGCCTT
>JAUUWJ010000141.1 GCA_030589175.1 Actinomycetes bacterium | reverse complement strand
GTCCTTTTTCTTGCCTTTGGGCAACAACTACAAGGCCCTCGTCTTCTTTTTGAGCTTTGAGCATAATTTGATTTATCGTTGACGCAACATTTTCAAAATAAAGAATAGGCCGGCCGATAAAAGAAGTTTTAAGACATTTATTCACCGTCAAATAGTTTAGTTTTTTCGAATCGCTAATTAATTTATAACCTTTGCGGTGAGCTGACTCTATTTTAAATCCTAAATTCCTAAGAGCATTTATGTTTTTTAGGACAGCTGCCCGCGATATTTTAAACTTCTCAGCAATCTTTTGCCCGGAAATATACTCATTTTTTTTCAGTTCCTTTAGAATCTTCTCGCGCATTCTTCCTCTTTCTTAGATAGAAAATAATAAATATGACTATTATTATAACCAGTACGATTATAGCGAATAAATTAAAATTTCTAAGAAGCACATCGAGATTACGGCCAAAAAAGAATCCTAAAAGAATTATTAGTAAGGTCCAAACTATTAGTGATATTGAAGTGTAAGCAAAGAATAGACCAAATCTCATTTTTGAGATTCCGGCAAGTGGTGAGATAAAAACTCTAATGCTTATGGCAAAACGGCCAACCAGAAGAGTAACAGCTCCGTGCTTTTTAAAGAATGCCTCTGATCTTTCGAGTAGCTTTTTTGAGTGTGTTTTTTTTGAAAATCTCTCGAGCAATGATATGCCAGCTTTGCGGCCCACAAAATAACTTATAGTATTACCTAGAAATCCTGCTGCTAAGGCAACGAAGAACAAGGCGTACACATTCAGATCTCGGCTTCCCGCTAAAGCAGCAGCACTAAATAGTATTAACTCTCCCGGTATTACCAAGCCTAAAAAAGTGTTTTCAACGGTTAATATCAGAAAAAGCAAAGGAAGACCGTAAGCTTGAATAAGATCAGTTACATACGAAAGCAGCATAAGTGATTACTAGCAGAAAATGTATTTTTTAAACCTCGGATTTGCAGAAAATAATTAGAAAGTAAGAGCGGTTGTTATTTGCTCTTTGCAGGGCTGGTGCCTAATTTTTTGTAAATTTGTATTGACTAGATAGTAAAATATATGTAAAACTCTACAAGGCTTTGCAATCTAAAAGATCTGATTGCTTGAACATTAACAACTGGATTTCTAGAAAAACAAGCCTTGATATCTTATGTCAAGGCAACTTTTTTTATAGTAAAGATCGTAGTAGTGTTTAATCCTCACCAACAAAACAACACTATTAGCTTTCGCACAAAACTTTACTCAGCATTCTATCCGGTTTTCGTTTACTTGCAAAGCAATAAAGTAATCGCCTTTTGCTTTATAACGTGAGGTAAAAACTGTTATAATCTAACGCGCGAAGTATTGGTTTTAGCAGTTGTTCCTGCAAGGGAAAAAGAAGGAGTAATGGCTATGGAGCATGCAAGCAATCTAGAAACAACTATAGGCTTTATACTATTTGCAGCTATTGCGGCCGGATTTGTCCTATCTACATATATGATAGTGGCAGTCTTAGCGCCCAGGTCTAAGTCAAAAGCCAAACTCGAACCTTATGAGTGCGGAGAGCAAATACATGGAAAACCTTGGGTAAGGATCCATGTCCGCTACTACATCTTTGCCATGCTTTTTCTTATCTTCGACGTAGAAACAGTCTTTCTTTTTCCATGGGCCTATTACTATAAACAATTAGGACTTTTCGGCTTTATTGAAATGTTCATTTTCTTGGCTATATTGTTTCTAGGGCTAGTTTTTCCTTGGGGTAAAGGAGTTCTTACTTGGGATTACTCGACGAAAAAATTGTCAAAAGACAAAACTTTATAACAACAACGGCCGACAAAATTTTTAACTGGTCCCGTCTGTCATCTTTATGGATGCTTTTTTACGGCATTGCCTGTTGCGGAATCGAGGCAATGGCTGCCGGCGGGCCCCGTTATGACCTCGAACGTTTTGGTGTCGTTGGACGAGCTTCTCCCAGACAATCCGACTTGATGATTATCGCCGGTCCTGTCGTTAAAAAAATGGTGCCGGTTATTAAAACTTTATATGCCCAAATGCCGGAACCTAAGTACGTTTTGTCAATGGGTTCATGTGCGATAACCGGCGGTGTCTTTCAGGATTCTTATTTCGTAGTAAACGGTGCTCACAAAATCATTCCTGTCGATGTATTTATACCAGGCTGCCACCCAAGAGCAGAGGGTTTCATGTACGCCATCTTAAAAATCCAAGAACACATTAGAAAAGATACATTTGTCAAAGGCCGCCCGGGCCCCTTGAAAGAGCCTATGTATGTGCCGGAATCTTTTTCAGAAAAACAAAAACAAGAATTAGAAGATATGAAAAGAGTTGAAGACGAAATTGAAAAGAATAAAACCAAAAAATGAACATTAGCATAGAAGAGACAGAAAAATCACTAAAAAAAATAGAAGCTAAATTCGAAGTGCTAGGCAAGAATATCAACGAAGAGTTTATAGAAATACTAGTCGATAAAGACGATATTCTTGATGTATTAAAAGCTCTTCGAAAAGATATGAAATTAAGAATAGACAATCTTCACTGCATGTCGGGTGCGGATTATCCGCCCGATTACATTGAAGTCGTATACCACCTGTATTCTTATGAAAACGGCCATAAGATAGTCCTTAAGACAAGATTAAATAGAGAAAAACCCGAAGTAAAATCAGCTTATTCCTTATGGAAAACAGCCGATTGGCAAGAACGAGAAATCCATGAACTGTTCGGCGTGAACTTTATCGGTCATCCTAATCTAAGAAATATTCTTTTAAGCGATGATTTCCCGGGACACCCTTTCTTAAAAGATGCTCCCTTAAAAAACGACGAAGAATGGTTGCTAGACGATGTACATCCGCCAAAAGATTTTGGAATCCCGGCTGAACTAGAGCAGCTATATGAAGAGCGCTATATGAAAAATAACGGAGAGAAGAAATAAATGGCTAAAAAGCTGCAAACAAAAACGGTAACTGTAAATTTCGGCCCGCAACACCCCAGTACTCACGGCGTACTATACATTAAAGCGGAACTCGACGGTGAGATTATTGTTAAAGCTGATCCGATAATCGGATACCTTCATCGTTCAATGGAAAAAATCTTTGAAGACCGTTATTACAATCAATGCATAGCTATAGTCGATCGAGCCGATTACATCGGGCCTATATTCAATGAAATGGCTGTTGTCTTAGCAGTTGAAAAACTATTGCAAGTCCAAATCCCGGAAAGAGCCCAGTATTTAAGAGTAATGTTGATGGAGCTCAACCGCATTGCCAGTCATGGCTTCTTCTGGGGTGTATACGGCCAAGACCTTGGCTGTTT
>JAUUWJ010000235.1 GCA_030589175.1 Actinomycetes bacterium | reverse complement strand
GTCATTCTGAGCAAAGCGAAGAATCTCTGGAATCAATAATGGATCTACAAGCTAATTCAAGGAAATCGATACAAGGAATAATTGAGGTGCCTGGTGATAAATCAATAACTCACCGGGCTCTTATGTTCGGATCTATAAGTGATGGAACAGTAGAAGTAAGTAATTTTTGCTATGCAGATGATTGCTTAAGTACTTTAAAAGTGATGGAGAAGCTTGGCGTCGATATTAAAAGCGATAAACCATCTTTAATAGAATCTAAAAACTTAAAAATAAGTGGGGTCGGCAAATATGGTTTCAAAGATCCTGAAAAAGCTTTAGATGTAGGAAACTCAGGGACGACTTTACGTATCTTACCAGGCATGCTTGTTGCTCAATCATTTGATAGTGAACTTAGAGGAGACGATTCGGTAAGCAAAAGACCTATGATGCGAGTCATAGATCCGCTGCAGAAAATGGGTGCGAAAATAGAAAGCACCTCGGGCCATGCGCCTATTAAAATTTTTGGCAATAAAGAACTTAAAGCCATAGAATATCAAACTACCGTACCCAGCGCCCAAGTAAAAAGCGCATTATTGTTAGCCGGTCTATACACCGAAGGACGCACGGTTATTAAAGAAGAATACCAATCAAGAGACCACACCGAGAGGATGTTAAGTTACTTGGGAGCCGATCTTCAAGTAGAAGGAACGACTTATAACGTTGATGGCAATCCAAAACTTAGAGCAAGGCCGATTGTTATTCCGGGAGATATATCTTCTGCTGCCTTCTTTATTGTGGCCGCACTTTTACTTCCTAACTCTAATCTTACGATTAAAAACGTGGGCATAAATCCTACTAGAGATGGTGGGCTAAGGGTTCTGGAAAAAGCCGGCGCAAGCATTAGAAAGGAAAGAGAAAGAACTGTTAACAATGAACCGGTAGCAGATTTAACAATTAAGACGTCTTTTTTAAAACCCTTTGAAATAAGTAGAAAAGAGATCCCTTTATTAATTGATGAGATTCCGATCCTCTCTGTTGCAGCAACCCAAATCAACGGAACAAGCATAGTAAGCGGGGCAGAGGAATTAAGAGTAAAAGAAACGGATCGCCTAAAAGCGATAAGTACGCAGCTTAATTTAATGGGAGCAAACATTGAAGAAAAAGCTGACGGTTTGATTATCCACGGGCCTGCTCCTTTAAAAGGAGCTGTTGTTGACTCTCAAGGCGACCATCGTATGGCTATGAGCTTGGCGATTGCCGATTTGCTATCGGAAGAAGATATTGATATCAAAGGGAAGGAATCTATTCGCATAAGTTTTCCGGGATTCAATGAATTACTTGATAGTGTAGTGAGAAATTGAAAATTCGTAGTTCGGTGTTCGTGGTTCGTAAGTCGTGGAGTTATACTAAAGAATGAATGCTTTTGTTTTTCACGAATCACGAAATACGATCTACGAAACACGTTTTTATTGAAGATTGAAGATTTTTTGCACGAACTACGAATTACGATTTACGAAACACGGATTTTACATTGAAGATTCAGTGCTTACTTTCTAAAACTCGAAACTCCGATACTTGCCTAGCAAGTAATCTCTTAAGTTCTTGACCCAACTGAAGGTCTCTTCTAGGATTTTGATAATCTTTTGTAGAACAGACTCAGTTTGCTTGGGAGTAAGAACTGTTTGATCATTGCTCTTGGTAACGTTTCCATACTCATCTTCAGTGACTATACGGAAGTGATACGTCGTAGCCGGCTTTAAGTTCTCAATCATAACCGAGTGAGAAAGGTTAAAAGATTTATTCTTTCTGCTCTTCTTGTTGTACGTTGCAAGTGATATACCTTCAGCGTACTCTATATAGCTTGTCGCTTCTTCGTTAGTCGTAAAGTTAACTATTACGCTTAGTTTCTCTTTACCGGCTTCATCTGTATTTCTAAGTATCTCGTTTCTAACTTCACTAATTACAGGGCCGGTCGTATCTTTAT
>JAUUWJ010000019.1 GCA_030589175.1 Actinomycetes bacterium | reverse complement strand
ATCTAAATGTATTCTTTCCTTCAGCAGCCTTTTAACTAAGGTTCATTATCCTGAGCCCGAGGGCCCCGATATTACAAAAAGCTTATTTTTTTTTGCGAATTGACCTACTGAATCTGCTATAGTAGTGATTTGCGTTGCTTTGAACCTAAGCCCTGGATTCTGCGACTTTGATCGATTCCGATTTTGCCCATCAGCTTTTCAGCCCGCATCTTGCCAACGCCCGGCAATGATTTAAGAAGCGCACTAATCTTCATCTTAGCGACAACTGGGTTAGCAACATCATCAAGAACTTGAATTAGGCTTAATTGGCCAGCTTTAATTTGCTTTTTTAGCTGAGCTCTTTTTTGCCTAGTCTCTACAGCTTTTCTTAGAGCCGCTCTTCTTTGCTCATCCGTAAGTTGTGGTAATGCCATTTTATACCTCCTATTTGTAGTATGACTAAAAAAACGATACATAAAAAACCAAAAGCTTGTCAACTGTTTTTTTATTATTTTCGCACTATATAGCTATAATTTTTAAAACAAGCTAATTAACCAGCGCTTTTACATATTTCAAGCAACCTCTTTATTGCTAGTTCAGGTTGCTCTTTATTGGTAATCGAGCGGCCTAATACAATAAAATCGGCACCTTTTTCAAATGCCAGGCAGGGATGAGATACTTTTCTTTGATCGGCCAATTCATCTTCGGGCAAACGAATTCCGGGTATGACAACCAAAAAGGGTGGTGGATATTCTTCTCTAATATCACCTAAATCTTGAGCTGAGCAAACTATGCCATCACAGCCGCTATCAAACGCTAGTTTAGCTAACTTGGAAACTAAATCTTTTTCACTGATTTCTATTCCCATACTAAACAAGCTTTTCTTGTCCAAGCTTGTGAGAACAGTAACCCCCAATATTTTCATTTCAGGATAAGACTCTCTGGCAGCAGCCACCGCTGCTTCAAGCATTTGCCCCCCGCCTAAAGTATGAACCGTAACCATAGAAGGCTTTAGTTCTGCAATATTTCTAATCGTATTGGAAACAGTATTGGGAATATCGTGAAGCTTGAGGTCCAGAAAAACCCGAAGTCCCTTGCTTTTGATTTCTTTTACAATATTATTACCTTCTGATGAATAAAGCTCTAAGCCGACTTTGAAATATTTAACGGAAGAAGAGAGTTTCTCGATTATTTTTTCTGCCCTCTCTTTTTCGCTTACGTCTAAAGCGACAATAATTTTATCTTCCATTTTGGAGTATTAATGTTCAATTGCTAATTAGACTTCAAGCTTCCTGAAAGCTTTTTGAGAGTAAGATCGTTATCTTTAAGATAATCTTTTATATCATTAATGATATTTATCATTGTCTGAGGGTTATTAAAAGTCGCTGTTCCAACCGCAACTGCCTGGGCGCCGGCAATAATAAATTCTAAAGCATCTTTTGTGTTTGAGATGCCCCCCATGCCGATAATGGGAACTTTTACCGTTTGGCTAACTTCGTGAACCATCCGAAGAGCAATCGGTTTGACCGCCGGTCCACTCAATCCTCCATATAATGTGGCCAGTTTTGACTGGCGCGTGTCAGCATCAACTGACATAGCCTTTACGGTGTTTATTAATGATATAGCATCTGCGCCGGCCAACTCGACTTGCTTCGCGACTTCAGAAACATCCGTCACGTTTGGTGTAAGTTTTGCTATTACAACTTTTTTTGTTTTCTTTTTAACTGCGGCAACAACTTGAGCGGCAATTTTAGGATCTGTTCCGAATGATGAGCCGCCTTTCTTTATGTTTGGACAACTTATGTTAACTTCAACAGCATCTACTCCTACTTCATTATCTAAAACCGAGGCAACTTGTGCATACTCTTCAATCGTTTTACCTACAATATTTACAATAACTTTTGCATCGAGAGCTCTTAGCAGCGGTAGGTCATCAGCAATGAAGTCTTTTACTCCCTTATTTTGCAAGCCTACACTGTTGATCAAACCACCTACTGTTTCTACCATGCGGGGATAAGGATTCCCTTTCCACGGCTCAATGCTTAAGCCTTTTGTCGTTACCGCACCTAGAAGCGATATATTTACGAGTTGACCGTATTCATCACTGTTACCGAATGTTCCGGCTGCCGCTATTACGGGATTATTCAGTTTTATTCCTGCCAAATCAATACTTATGTCCATAGTCTGTTATCAATTTCCTTTATCTAAGTTCCCTCCTCCTCGATTTCTTTTTGCTCCTCTTCTTTTTCCTTTGCTCGTCTATAACCCTTCTCGCTGTGAACCCTAGATATAGGATTGATTTTCCAAAGTTTACGTTTCTTTTTTCTTTTTAGCCGAATTCTTTTTTTCTCCGGTTTCATTGAAAATAATATCATCGCTTTTAAATACCGGCCCTTCTCTGCAAACTCTCTTTAGGCCCGTTTTTGTTTCACATACGCAACTCAGGCAAGCTCCAACACCACAAGCCATATAGCGCTCCAGACAAAGATAGGTAGGAATCTTTTTGCCTTTTGTTGCATCGCCAACTTTCTTAAGCATTGCTTCCGGCCCGCATGCATACACTGCGTCGGCACCTGACTTTAGTTCTTCATTTAATAGTCCGGTTACGATTCCTTTTTTGCCTAACGAGCCATCTTCTGTGCAAACATCCGCTTCTGGCCATTCAACCGCACAAACATTTGAGCTAAAGCCTAAAATAACTCTTACATCATCCTTTTTGCTATCTATAAATCTTTTGTGTAATAGCTTTAAAGAAGCAAGCCCCATTCCTCCGCCTACCAGCACTGGTTTTTCGCCTTCCAATGGATAACCGTGCCCCAATGGACCGATCACATCAAGGCTCTGAGCCGGTCTGTATGTAGCCAGTCTATTTGTACCAGAACCTACAACCTGAAATAGGATGCTAAAAGTGTCTCGGTAAGTATCATAAACGCTAAACGGCCTTCTCAGAACGGAACCCGGGCCTAAGTTGATGTGAACAAATTGTCCGGGCTTTGACTTGCTAGCAATCACCGCATGTTCAAAAACCATTACGAAAATTTTTTCTGCTACTTGCTTCTTTTCAACTATTTGACATTTAGCTTGAATCATTATTTCTCCAATTGGATATCGTTCATCGACCTTCGTTTTTCGTTTTTAAAAACATTAACACATCTAAAAATTAAAGCTTCAATATTTAACTTTTCTTTTGATCGTTACCTAAAATCATTAAGATTATTCGAACAACGAACAACCATCAACGAACAACGTTTTTTATTTCTTTATGATAGTCTTGCAAAGCTTTAATTCTTTGCGAGTGTTCTCTGTTTGCCTTTATGCCTTTAATTGCCGCTTTTGCTGCTGCAATAGTCGTAATACAAGGAACATTATAGGCAATTGCCGATGTCCTTATATAATAGCCGTCCGTTCTTGGCCCTTTCCCAAACGGCGTATTGATAACTAACTGAACTCCGCCGCCCTCTATTAAATCTACCACATTCGGACTTCCTTCACGGACTTTTAAAACTTGTTTTATTTTAACACCATTTGTCTGTATGTTTTGGGCTGTTCCCTTTGTCGTATAAATACCAAAACCTAGCTCCATTAACTGCTTCGCAAGCTGAGCTCCCCAGTGTTTATCTTTGTCAGCCAGACTAATAAAACAATTACCTTGCGTCGGAAGAGGTGCCCCTGCTCCGGCCTGAGCCTTGGCAAAAGCCCTGCTAAAATCAACATCTAATCCCATTACTTCGCCGGTAGACTTCATCTCCGGCCCTAGAATCGCATCCACTTCGGGGAAACGAGCAAATGGCAATACAACTTCTTTTACCGCAAAATGAGATATATTTTCAACCCTTTTCAAATCAAAATCTTTAAGTTTTTTCCCAATCATTATTTTTGTTGCTATTTTCGCTAAAGGATTTCCGGTTGTCTTACTTACAAAAGGAACTGTACGACTGGCTCGCGGGTTAACTTCTAAAACATATATTTTCCCGTCTTTTATAGCAAATTGAATGTTTATCAAGCCTTTAACTTTCAAAGCTTTCGCCAGTAATTCTGTGTTCTTTTTAACTTCTATCATTGCGTCTTCATCTACATTAAAGGGAGGGATTGAACAACTACTATCTCCCGAATGAACGCCCGCTTCTTCAATGTGCTCCATGATTGCTCCAATAAATACGCTCTCTCCGTCGCACAAAGCATCTACATCAAGTTCGGTAGCGCCTTCCAGAAATTTATCAATCAATACCGGGTGCTCCGGACTTGCTTTTACAGCTGAACGCATATAACCTTCCAAGGCATTTTCGTAATAAACAATTTCCATTGCCCTGCCGCCTAATACATAACTAGGCCTAACTAAAACCGGATAGTCGATTTTTTTAGCAATTTGTGCGGCTTCTTTAAATGAAGTAGCCGTACCTCCGGGAGCTTGATTTATTTTCAAAGAGTTTAAAAGATTAGCAAACCTTTCTCTGTTTTCCGCTAAATCAATCGAGTCCGGAGATGTTCCAATTATTTTAACACCTGCTTTTTCCAGGCGTTTTGCGAGTTTTAGAGGAGTTTGCCCTCCAAATTGGATTATTGCGCCATCGGGTTTTTCAGCTTCTACAATATTTAAGACATCTTCGAAAGTAAGTGGCTCAAAATACAGGCGGTCTGAAGTGTCATAATCTGTGCTGACCGTCTCGGGATTGCAATTTACCATAATAGTCTCAAAACCTTCTTCTTTTAATGAAAATGAGCAGTGAACACAGCAATAATCAAACTCTATGCCTTGCCCTATTCTGTTCGGCCCACTTCCTAAAATCATTATTTTTTTCTTATTGCTTTTTTTGACTTCGCTTTCCTCTTCATAAGTCGAGTAATAATAAGGTGTGTAAGCTTCGAATTCAGCTGCACATGTATCCACTGTTTTATAAACCGGTTTAATGCCCTGTTTTTCACGCAAATTTCTTATTTCCTGCTCATTCTTGGACCTTAAAAACGCAATTTGATGATCAGAAAAACCGTACTTTTTTGCCTTAGGCAAAAGCTCAAGTAGAGCCTTGGAGTTTGCCTCTTTGATTTCATTTTCCATATCTACAATTTGCTCAATTTGATTTAAAAACCATAGATCGATTTTTGTTAAGCTATTTATCTTTTCAATCGTATGGCCTTGTTTGATTGCTTGTCTTATATAAAATATACGATCTATATTCGGCCGCGTAAGCATGTCTTTTGTTATTGTTATGTTTTCATCTTTGCCATCAGCACCCAATCCATAGCGATCATTTTCAAGTGACCGTAAAGCCTTTTGCAGCGACTCCTTAAACGTCCTTCCAATCGACATAGCTTCTCCTACTGACTTCATTTTGGTAGTCAGCGTGGAGTCGGCTTCGCTAAATTTTTCAAAAGCCCACCGGGGAGTCTTAACCACAACGTAATCTATTGTGGGTTCAAAACAAGCAGGTGTTTTCTTAGTAATATCATTTGGAATTTCATCCAGCGTATAACCTACAGCGAGTTTAGCGGCAATCTTAGCTATCGGAAAACCCGTTGCTTTTGAAGCTAAAGCCGAACTTCTGCTTACACGAGGGTTCATCTCTATCACAACCATTTCTCCGTTGCTGGGATTTACGGCAAACTGTATATTGCTGCCCCCTGTTTCTACGCCAATTTTTCGGATTATATCAATAGAAGCATTTCTTAGATCTTGATATTCTTTATCTGTTAATGTTTGAGCCGGAGCAACCGTTATGCTATCTCCCGTGTGCACGCCCATCGGATCAAAATTTTCAATTGAACAGACAATTACGACATTATCATTCTTGTCCCTCATAACTTCCAGCTCGTATTCTTTCCAGCCGATTACTGATTTTTCAATTAAAATCTCACTAATAGGGCTAAGCATTAAGCCATTTTCTGCCATTTTTGAAAACTGTTCTTCGTTTAATGCGATACCGCCGCCCGAACCGCCAAGCGTAAAGCTAGGCCTTATCACAACCGGAAAACCTAACTTTCTAGCAATTTCATCCGCTTTTTTCTTGTTATAGGCAAAGCCACTTTCAGGAACATTAAGACCAATCTCATCCATAGCTTTCTTAAACAGCTTTCTGTCTTCGGCCCTTTTAATGCTGTCAATACTCGCTCCAATCATTTCTACCGAGTAATGATCCAGCACGCCTGCTTCTGATATAGCCAAAGCTGCATTCAGACCGGTTTGACCGCCTATTGTCGGCAACAAAGCATCTGGGCGCTCTTGTTTGATAATCTCAGTTAAATAATATGAATTTATAGGCTCAATATAGGTGCGATCGGCAAATTCAGGGTCGGTCATTATTGTGGCCGGGTTTGAATTTATAAGAATAACCTTATAGCCTTCTTCTTTAAGCACTTTACAAGCCTGAGTGCCCGAATAATCAAACTCACAAGCTTGACCGATAACAATCGGGCCAGAACCTACTATTAGTATCTTTTCTATATCTTTACGTTTGGGCATCTTTCCCTGCCATTAGATCTTTGAATTGCTTGAATAAATACCGGGAATCATGCGGCCCCGGTGAGCTTTCCGGATGATATTGCACAGAGAACGCTTTTATTGAAGGCGCGCTAATCCCCTCTACTGTCTGATCATTTAAATTCATATGCGTAACGAAAACACCGTCACCGTTTTTCGTTTTATCATCTAACAACTTCCAACCCTTCTTTGTGTTCACGGCAAAGCCATGATTTTGTGACGTTATTTCAACTCTGCCAGTTTTCAAGTTCTTAACCGGTTGATTTGCCCCGCGATGACCAAACTTTAATTTATAAGTTTCTGCTCCCTGTGCTAACGATAATATCTGATGGCCTAAACAAATCCCGAATATCGGAAGTTTACCTAAAAGATTTTTCACATTATCAATTGCGTAATTTAGAGCTGCCGGATCACCTGGGCCGTTTGAAAGAAACAGCCCGTCAAAATTCTCATTTAAAATTTCCTTGTAACTAGTTGATGCCGGAAATATTGTTAGGCCACATCCCGCCTCTCGCAGGCAGTTTAATATATTGTTTTTTATGCCAAAATCATATACCGCTACTCTATAATCAGCTTTAATATTATCCTTCTGTTTTTTGCCTATACTTACTTTCGCAACTAAATCCCGTCCAATAATTGATGGCCATTCTTTTATTCTTTTTACAAGTTCTTTAGGGTTTTGCTCTTTTGTCGAGATTGCTCCCCGCATAGCTCCGGCTAATCGTATATGTTTTACTAGCGCCCTTGTGTCAATGTCCTGAATTCCAACTACGCCGTTCTCTTCCAAATATTTTTGGATTAGTTTGGTGGAGCGCCAGTTACTTTTATACTCAGAAGCTTCCTTTACCACAAAACCGCTTACCCGGACTTTTTTGCTTTCTACATCTTCTTCGTTAACACCGTAATTTCCGATGTGAGAATATGTCATTGTCACTATTTGTTCATGATAAGAAGGGTCGGTCAAAATCTCTTGATATCCGGTCATTGAAGTATTAAAAACCACTTCGCCAAAAATTTCACCGCTAGCGCCAAATGACGTGCCTTCAAAATATCGTCCGTCTTCTAAAACTAGTATGCAGTTTTTTTTCTTCAACTATTCTCCTATACTTTTTTACTTAACGGTTTGATTTTTCCTTCGGCGAATACTATTTTTCCATTCTTAATAACCATCTCAATCCTTCCATTAAGGCTTCTACCGTTAAAAGGCGTATTTCTTCCCTTTGAGAAATATTTAGAACTATCAACTTCAACTTTACCCTTAGGGTTGAATACTAGAATGTCTGCAGACTTCCCTTCTGCTAGTGTCCCTGCTTCTAGATCGAAAATATTTGCCGGGTTTATTGTAAGCTTTTCAATCAGCTTGGATAAACCCAAGTCTTTTTCAAAGTATGTTAGGACTAGGTTAAACATTGTTTCAATGCCGGATATTCCAAATGCAGCGTATTCAAATTCTACTTCCTTGTCTTGTAGAGCATGTGGTGCATGATCACTTGCAATACAATCAATTACTCCCTCTTTTAATCCTATCAATAACGCCTTTCTGTCTTCGCTGTTTCTAAGAGGTGGCTTAACTTTATAATTAGAATCATAGTTCTCTAGCATATTGTCATCTAATAACAAGTGATGTGGTGTCACTTCACAAGTTATTGGTAATTTCTCTTTTTTTGCTTCCTTTATCAGCTCAACAGAATTAGCCGTTGAAATATGCATAAAATGCACTCGAGTACCGGTTAGCCTTGCTAATACAATATCTCTAAATATTATAATTTCTTCGGCTATCTTTGGTGATCCTTTCAAGCCCAGCTTTGTAGACATTGCGCTTTCATTCATCTGGCCACCATTTGCCAGACTGCCATCTTCTGCGTGAACCAAAACCGGTTTGTTTACAAGTTTTAAGTACTCCAAAGCCCGGCGCATCACTTCGCCATTATCAACATTGTTGCCATCATCAGAAAATGCAACTGCTCCGGCATCAGCCAAAAATTGCATTTCGCTAAGTTCATTACCTAGGCTTCCTTTAGTAAGAGCAGCCACAGGATATATATCAGCAAGCCCGACTTCTTTTTGTCGCTCTTTAATGAAGTCAATAATTGCCGGGTCGTCAATTACCGGCTTAGTATTTGGCATGTATAATAGCGACGTTACACCACCGGCAATAGCCGCTTCGCTTCCACTCTTAATTGTTTCCTTTTCCTCATAACCCGGTTCTCTTAAATGAACGTGTGAATCAATAAGACCAGGGCAAATAACCATAGAGTATGCATCTATAATTTTATCTGCTTTCGAATTAATATTGTCTGCAATTTGCTTTACCAGACCATTTTCAACCAACAAATCAGCCTTTTTATCTACTTTTTTTGCCGGATCTATTATCCTGCCGCCTTTAAGTAGTAATTTACTCATTCAAAACTCCCACTAAATGATAAAGCACCGCCATTCTGACAGCCAAGCCACTTGTAACCTGCTCGTCAATAAAACTTCTTTCAAGGTCTGCTACTTTTGCGCTTATTTCTATGCCCCTATTAATAGGCCCCGGGTGCATAACTATTGCATCAGATTTCAATTTATCAACTTTTGCTTCATCCAGCCCGAAAAGATGTCTGTATTCTCTTACTGAAGGAAAAAGACTTGCTAACTGACGCTCTAGTTGAACCCTGAGCAAATAAATCACATCGCTTTCAGAAAGAGCTTCCTCTAAACTATAAGCTACTTTTACCGATAGCTCTTCGATATCAACCGGCATTAATG
>JAUUWJ010000232.1 GCA_030589175.1 Actinomycetes bacterium | reverse complement strand
ATGCGATCGCCTTTACTAACTCTCTGTTCGAGGTTACCTCTTTCCAGAATTTATTGTAGTCAAAGCTACGACTATATGCTTGCCTAGTCGTATAGTAGACATTCTGAGCATCAACTAAAATCGCAACCTTTTCCATAACTATTTGTGTAACCCTTTTTCGTCTATCGATTTGAACTCAGGGGCTTGCGGGCTTAAGAGCAAGCCATTTGAGCTTTGAAAATGCTTTTTCATAGATTACTCTTCCTCGTTAATGGGTCTTTTGGCGATCTCTTCAAAATAATAGGGACAGCTGTCCCTATTTGTTTTATAGCTCAATTAATTCTCTTCCCCCTTGCCTATTAAAGAATTTATTAAATAGACTCGTACTCTTTATTGATTGTATACGCTTTTATACTTCTCATACCATTCCTTATAATCTCTTGCCCACTTAAGTCTTGCTTCTCTCTTACGTTTTGCATCTGCAAAAGCAAGCTTTGATTTTTCCTCAATTCCCCTGAAGTTTTTAAAGACCAGTGAAAGAGGTTTGATGATACCAAAGACCCACCTGGAAACTTTCTCGATTTGTTCCGGTGGGTTTTCAAGAATTCTACATACGAATTTATAGGTCATTTCAAGGTTTTCTTTGTCGCTCCAATATCTGGCAGAGAGCATGAGCATTTCATGATCATTCGGCTCAACAGCCAAAACCTTGTCGGCATATTCGATAGCGCTGTCAAGATCGCCTTTCCAACCATAACATTGCGCGATACCTTTCACTAAAGAAGTTTCTTTCTCATTTTCGGCGAGCCCCTTTTTATAAATGGCAATGGCTTTATCATAATCATTATCTCTGAGAGCCCTTGTTGCATCGATAACCTGTTCTTTAAAACTTAATGTCATTATTAGCCTATACCCTTCATGTAATGCTTACTGTTCAGTTCAGAAGCTGGCTGTTGACAAACCAGAATATCAAAAGCCAGAAAGCAAAACCGACCCAAAGGCTCATTTCAGTGAAGATGACAAACTTAGAGGGTTTTTCTGATGTGTAGTAGTCCCACCTCGGTTTTTTATATCCAAGGGTAATTGTGAATAAGACTACCTCCCCAGTGTAGAAAATAAGCAGTTCGATAAGGATAGAGAAAAGGAAGCGACCTATAACTCTAAATAGTCCTTTTGCTGCGTCTTCAGCAATATCATCAATCATGGCAGTCCTTTAAATTAATTTGAACCCGTCCCCGATTTACTCCTTAAATTTCTAAACTGCCCATTTCACCCCTAAAAAGGGGCTTATAGGGCTATTTTTCACCCTTTTTTGAGACCTTTATCTTTTACTTTCAGCTAGTTAGCTTGGCCCGACCCCAATATGTTATTAACATTTATTTTGTTTTTTGTCCGTTTGAAAATATTTATTATGTGCCTCATAGCGAAAGTGACATTTCATGCCAACTAAGTCCACCATGTTCAGAATCAGATTCTCCAAGGTGAATAAAACCATATTTCGCGTACATATTAACTAATTCAGTTTGGCAAATTAGGTGAATTTCAGTTTTACCCATTTCTTTCATACGACTAATAAAGCTATTCATTAGCTTGCTAGCCATACTTTTACCTTGATATTTAGGATGAATTACAAGCGACATAATTACAACATGTTCACCACGCGGATCATGTCCAATTAACTCTTTGAATTCTTCATCAGATAACTCGACTTTATGAGTTGCTCCTGAGTTTATAAACCCAATGATCTCTTCTTTATTTTCTAGAATAACAAAGCCTTCCGGATATGTTTTAATTCTCTTTAAGATTTTTTCTTTTGTAGCCGCCTCATCACCAGCATAAGATACTGTTTCAATTTCAAAGCACCTATCTAAATCCTGCTCCTTTACTGAGCGGATATTTAATTCTGACATAGTAAACAATACTCCTTGAACTGGCACATAATGTTAGCTTAGGGGCTTGCGGTTTAGTGGCAAAACCTCTGAACAAATTAAAAGTTTATTAACAGGCAAAAAC
>JAUUWJ010000161.1 GCA_030589175.1 Actinomycetes bacterium | reverse complement strand
GCAAAATTGTGGCAACTGGCAAAACCACAAGCGGCACAATTTGCTTGAGGCAACATTTCGTCGACTTTATGAATTCGCGGGTCTTCTTCTACTCTTAATTTTTTATCCGCAATAGCGAGAATTGAAGCAAAGCCAACAGCTAGCAAAACCATACTTAGGACAGATATAATAATCATACTGAGATCATCCCCGAAAAGCCCATAAAAGCTAAGGCCAGAAGTCCTGCTACTATTAAGGTTATAGCTACACCTTCTAAGGCTTTAGGCGTATTGGAAAGCTCTAATTCTTCTCTGATTCCGGCCATTATTATTAGAGCCAGGGTGAAACCGACACCGGCGCCCATTCCAAAAAACAGGGTTTCGATGAAGTTGTAGTTCCTGAGAGCAGCGAATAAAGCCAAGCCTAAAACAGCGCAATTAGTCGTTATCAAAGGCAAGTAGATTCCGAGCGAGTGGTAAAGTGCGGGAGAAGCTTTTTTAACATACATTTCGACGAACTGCACCACGGAAGCTATAGCTAAGATAAAAGTGACGTATTGCAAAAAAGGCAGATTGTATTTAATCAATATAAAATTGTTGATTAGCCAAGAAATCATAGCTGCTAGTGTCATCACAAATGTAGTCGCCAGTCCCATGCTAAAAGCGGCTTCCGTCTTCTTGGATACGCCAAGGAAAGGACAAATTCCCAAGAAGTAGGTCAGTACAAAATTATTTACTATTGCCGCAGATAGAAATACTAATAAGAATTTCATCAGTGACAGCTAGTCTCCTTTACCATTTTTTCTTTGCCGGAAAATTGATTTATTAATCCCAGCACAATTCCTAGCGTTATAAAAGCACCGGCTGGCAGAATCATTATGACCATCGGTTCGTAATTCGCTCCGAAAATCTTATAATCTATTAAAGAGCCGTTTCCGAAAAGCTCTCTTATACCGCCCAAAAGAACCAAGCCCCAGGCAAAGCCGATACCCATACCGGCAGCATCAGCCATAGACCGGTGCATCGGATGATGAGCGGCAAAAGACTCGGAGCGGGCCAAAATCAGGCAATTTACTACTATTAAAGGCACATAAGGCCCTAAAGCTTTACTTATTGCCGGAAAGCTACCTTTTAAGTACAAATCGGCTATTGTAACGTAAGAAGCGATTATTACGACGTAACCGGCCAGGCGAACCTGGTAGGGAACGAGCTTCTTTATTGCAGCAACAGTTGTTGAAGCCATAAAAAGCACAAATAAAGTAGCCATACCCATCGAAAAGCCGTTTATAACCGAGGTTGTAACCGCAAGTGTAGGGCACATACCGAGAATTTGGCGAAAAATTGGATTCTCGCTCCACAAACCCACCGAAAAATCTTTTCCTAATTCATATTCTTTAGCCAATGCTTTAGCCATTTTTCAAAGCCTTTCTAAGTACATCTATCGTTTTGTTTAAGTTATCCACTACAGAGCGCGAAGATATTGTCGCGCCGGTAATAGATTTTATCTCGTTATCTTTGCTTGGCTCCTTGTTCTTAACGTACTCTATTATATCTTCGATATTAAGCTTTCTGAAGCTTTTCTGAAAATCGTCTTCAGAAATACGGGCACCGAGTCCCGGAGTCTCTATTTGCTCCATAACGTAAATTCCGGTGAGTTTCGTCAGTTCTTTATTTGCTCCGGCCATGACGCTAATAGTTCCCTGGTAGCCGGGCCCTTCAGACTTAAACGCATAGCCTATTTTTTTCCCAGTATCATCAAGGCCTATATATACATCAATTTCTTTTACTGTCTTATGCTTGTAGGTTTTAGCTTCAGGAAGAACTTCTTTGATTGCCTCCTTAATAGTCTGCTTTCTGTTTTTTTGAATAAGCGGATCGGTAATCTTATAAACATTGGCTAAAGCCAGAGCTACAATAGCTCCGATTATGCCAAGTACCATTACCATTCTCACATAGTTTTTATCCATCTACACCATATACCTTTGGTTTTGTATATCTGTTGATTATTGGCGTAAAAGCATTCATAAACAGTATCGAGTAAAGAACGCCTTCGGGCAGCCCGCCGAAATATCTGATTATTATGACTAATAAGCCGGCACCGATACCGAATATCCAGTTACCTTTATCAGTGAAAGGAGATGTTACGGGATCAGTTGCGATGTAAAAAGCGCCCAGTATCAATCCTCCCGCTAGCAGCATAAAAACGGGCGGTGCGTATTTTGTCGGATTTATCAAGTAAAACGGTATGCTAAAAATTAAGACGGTTCCTAAGAAACCTACCGGCACCCGCCAGTTTATGTACTTTTTGTAAAGAAGGTATACGGCTCCGACAAGTAACGCCAATACCGATGTCTCTCCGATTGAACCTGCTACTCTTCCGAAAAATAAGTTTGATATGTCAGCGAGTTGGCCTTCAAATTTAAAAGCGGCGAGAGGTGTAGCAACATTAACCGCGTCGATTTTTTTAAGCAGCTTCCAGTAACTCGGATTTGACCAAGAAGTCATAAATACCGGATAAGTAGAGGAGAGAATCGCTCGGCCGACTAAGGCGGGGTTAAAAATGTTGTTTCCAAGTCCGCCAAATATTTGTTTACCAAGGCCTATGGCGGCAACAGAACCGATAGCTACAGCGTATAAGGGCAAAGTAGGGGGTAATGTAAGAGCCAGGATAAGGCCGGTTAAAGCAGCACTCCCGTCTAGGACTCTCCAAGTTTCCATTTTTCTTGCTTTAAGAAATATGAATTCGGTAAGCATAGCTGACGCGACAGCGATAAGGACTATTAAAAGCGCCGCCACGCCGAATATATAAATACCGATAGCGGCAGCAGGTAAGAGCGATATGAAAACTTTCCACATTATTTTGGTTACCGTTTCACCTTCATTTAAATGAGGCGAAGACGTTATCAGATATTTCTCACTCATTGTTTCTCTCTTTCAGCTTTAGCTTGGAATATCTAATCCAATGCACTAGTGGAATGCGGGCCGGGCATACGTATGAGCAGCAGCCACATTCAATACAGTCCATAACGTTTAATTCTTCAAGCTCTTCGAAAATGCTTT
>JAUUWJ010000207.1 GCA_030589175.1 Actinomycetes bacterium | reverse complement strand
TATCGTATATCCAGTTTAAAGTCTTTTCGTATTCTTCCGGCGAGAGTTCTTGCTCTTCCAACTCTTTACCTCGCCCGGTTGGCACAAGTAAGAACGGATGAAAGGCAACAACGCCCAATTCCTCGGATAGTTTTAGTAAATCGTCTAAATATTTATAGTTAAGCTTGGTAATGGTGGAATTAATTTGAACATCTAGCCCTACTTTATGAGCATTCTTTATAGCTTGAACTGCTCCTTTATAAGCCCCTTCTACTCCGCGAAATTTGTCGTGGAGCTCTTCGGTAGGAAAATCGATACTTATACTGATTCTTTGAATTCCGACGTCCTTAATTTTCTTGGCCACAACTTCGGTTACCAGAGTGCCGTTTGGCGCCATAACAACTCTTAGACCTTTTTTTACGGCATAGTCGGCTATTTCGAAAATATCATCTCTCATCAAAGGCTCGCCGCCGGTAAGTATCAAGATAGGATTACCGACTTCGGTAATTTGATCTATCAGCTTAAAACTTTCTTCCGTTGATAGTTCCCCCGGATAGGGCCCGCGTAGAGATGATGCTCGGCAGTGTTTACAAGCTAAATTGCAGCTTCTGGTGACTTCCCAAGCTACGAGGATTGGTTTAAATATTTTTTCCTTTTCGTCCACATGCTGTTGTTTCATTCTATATTTCTTAATTCTTATTCTTTAATTTTTAATTTTATCAGTTCGTCATTTAAGCCATTTTGCAGCGTCTTTGGCGTGATAAGTTATGATCATATCGGCGCCCGCTCTTTTGATAGAAGTAAGAATTTCCAAAACCGCTTTTTTTTCATCTATTAATCCCGCTTTAGCCGCTACCTTTATTATTGAATACTCACCGCTTACGTTATAAGCACCGGTGGGATAACCATATGCGCTCTTTACTTCCCTTATCACATCCAAGTAAGCTAGCGCTGGTTTTACCATAACAATATCGGCACCTTCCTCTATGTCCATGCCGGCTTCTCTCAGAGCTTCATCAACATTTGGCGGATCCATTTGATAAGTTTTTCTATCACCAAATTCAGGAGTCGAGTGAGCGGCTTCCCTAAAAGGGCCGTAAAAAGATGAGGCATATTTTGCCGAATAAGCCATTATCGGCGTATCTTCAAAACCTTCCTTATCCAGCTCGCTTCTTATTGCCGCAACCCGTCCGTCCATCATGTCAGAAGGAGCAACCATATCGGCTCCCGCTTCGGCATGAGAGAGAGCTGTCTGAGCTAAAAGCTCGAGCGTAATATCGTTTTGAATCTTGCCGTCTTTTACGACTCCGCAATGGCCGTGCGACATGTATTCACAAAGACAAATATCGGTTATTACCAGGAGTTTTTCGGTTTTCGCCTTTATTGCCCTTACGGCTTCTTGGATGATGCCGTTTTCATCATAAGCTTCCGTTGCCGCTTCGTCTTTTTTCTTTGGTATGCCAAACAATATGATCGCCTTTATGCCGAGCTTTTCAACTTCTTTTGCTTCCTTCACGGCTTCATCAATAGAAAATTGATAAATGCCGGGCATGGTTTTAATCTCATCTTTTTTGCCTTTGCCATGCTTTACGAAAAGAGGATATATTAAATCGTTTTCGCTTATTCTTGTCTCGGCAATTAGATCTCTAAATGATTGATTTTTTCTAAGCCTTCTTGGCCTGTATTCGGGAAAACGCAATGTTATCCTCCTTCTCCTACAACTGACGATACTTCTTCTTTTAAGCCTATTTCTTCATCGCTCAAATAACAAGCGGGGTCATCAGCCCATACATCATCGTAAACAGCTTCCGCCCTGACTCTAAAGTTGCCATTACAAATATTTAGCCATTTACATTTCGGGCACCGGCCTTTAAGTAAAGGCTTTCTATCTTTTAGGCCCGCCATAAGCGGATCACTTGTATCAGTCCAAATCTCTGAGAACGGCCTGTCTTTAACGTTTCCAAAGCTATAATGGCGCCAGAACTGGTCAGCATGGACAGCTCCGTCCCAACTTACACACCCTATTGCAATCCCAGTACCATTACCTTGATTCATTTGCAAAAGCTTATAAACTTCTTTAGCCCTCTCTTTGTCTTCTTTTAGAAGTTCGAGGTAAACAAACGGGCCGTCAGCATGGTTATCGACTGTCAAAACTTCCGCTTCAAACCCTCTGCTATGGGCTTCTTTTGTTTTGTCCATGATCAAGCGCACGACTTTTCTTGTTTCATCATGGGTTAGCTCATCTTTTATCATCTTGGAACCCCTGCCGGCATAAACAAGATGATAGAAACAAACCCGTGGGATCTTCTCGGCTTCAATTAGTTCAAATATGTAAGGCACGTCTTGAGCATTTCTTTTGTTTATCGTAAAGGGCAAGCCTACCTTAATGCCTT
>JAUUWJ010000260.1 GCA_030589175.1 Actinomycetes bacterium | reverse complement strand
TCATCGTCAGGAAAATTCTCCCAACTAGATCCATTATTTTCAAATACACTGCCGTCTTTATATTGGTCAGGCATATAATAATTAGCACCGCTGTAATTCTTGGCGATTCCATAAAAACGATTAGAGTTGGCGGTCGTGGCTTTGAAAACGATATAGTAAGTTGTTCCGGAGTTAAGAGCTACTGGAGCATTAAGCTCTTTGTAAACCTCTTGTACTGTATTTCCAACCTCGTTGCCATAAATCGTAGCAGTTGCTAAGTCCGGACCATCGAGAGTATCTCTTACAGATATTGCTATGTTTCCGGGAGGTGAGCCGTACCTTTTTATAAATAACCCTATGTGGGTTAAGGATTGGCCGGTTCCTTTAATTGATTGGGCAACTTCGTATGTATTATAAGCTCCTATGAGCCATAGCACATTGGCATATTTTTGAGATATACCGGCAAAGTTATAGCCGGGTGCAATTTTAGATGATAAGTCAGGGTGATTTTGGTCAATACCGGTATCAATAGAGGCTATCGTTACAGGAGAGGAATAGCCTTTTTCGATATCCCAAGCTTCTTGAGCATCAATATCGGCATCCGGTAAGCCTCCTGTCTGTCCGGTGTTGTTTAAATGCCATTGAAGGTTGTAAGAGGGGTCGTTAGGCAGGTAATTCAGTTTTCGAATGTAGTTTGGCTCGGCAAATTCTACTATTTTTTGGGACTTTAATTTTTTTATAGAACCTTTCACGGATACTTGAGGGCCTGTCTCCAGTAAGTGTATTTTGTCTTTAAAGCCAACTTTTTTAAGGGTTCTTTTTATTCCTGCTAGCTTCGTGCCCCTCTTTTTCTCAGCTGCCGGTATGTTCTTCTTATATTTAACAAGCACTTGTTTGGGGGCATAATTTGGCATCGATAGCTTTTTGTAGTACATTCTTGAAGGTTTTTTGTGTTTTTGATCTTTTTGAGCAGAGTAAGTACTTATAGTTAAACTGAACAAAGCTAAAAATATGCAAATTGTTATAATAATAAATTTTTTCTTCATATTATCTTTTTAATCACTTTTTTAGGACTTGCTTACACTTGTACTAAGTCTGGTTTCTCTATTGCGATGATAGATGTAGGTAGAAATTGTTTCTTTGTAGTGATGTTAGTATTGCAATAAGTGTTAATTTACAAAGAGTATATTAACTAACCAAGAACTTGTCAATTGATTTTTTTTGACTTTTTTATATATTAATTAGCAACTTAAAGTTATCAAAGTAAGTAGTGCCTGTTTGGTAAAAATAACCAATAGTTATATCAATTGAGGAGTAGTCTTTACTAGCAACAATAGTTTTTGTGCGCTGCAGCCAGTCGTGGGTATTTCGGCCAAAGAAAAGATAGCCGGCGTACTGTCTTGAGCCGTCTGTATTGTTAAAATTGATAAGCGCTACATTACACTTGCCGGCAGTTGTTGCACCATCTGTTTTATTCCAGCCGCTAAATGTAAACTCGTCTCCTGCATTTCCGCTTACTGGAATGTTCTGCTTTACCGATTTAAGCTTTGAACTGTTTCCGCTAAGTTTTAAGGAATAACTTCCTTCTTGAGCAAAATCAGAGCTTCTACCGTCACCCGGTTCAAATCCGTAAGGGTTCCAATTGTCAGGAATTGTGTTTGTGTCATCATCTATTTCGAAAGAAG
>JAUUWJ010000246.1 GCA_030589175.1 Actinomycetes bacterium | reverse complement strand
GGGAGACGGGCTTTGGGATAAATTGTTACGCTATCTTTTCCTTTTCTTCTTAGCTTTCTTTTTCTTCTTAGCTTTCTTTTTCTTCTTAGCTTTCTTCTTTGCTACTTTTTTCTTCTTTTTAGCTTTTTTCCTTTTCTTTGCCATTATTTTATCACCTCCTTTTGGCTGATTAAATCCTTTTATATTTCAAGTTAACTTTGCAATCATAATACTAATTTACTTTGAAAAATTTTGTCAAGCAGAAAGTTAATAAATACTATTATATTTTTTATCGTCCAAATATTTAAAAATACTTCATAAAAAATTTTTTTATCATCAATGTTTTACACAGCTTCTTATTTTGTTTATCATACTTTTTAGTGAAACGATACAACTTGTTTTATTGTAATTGGAGTTTTTGCTCGAGCTCGGTTATGACTAAAGTGTTTAGTTAAGTGGAGAGATTGTTTTTATGATTACACGTATTAAAGCCGTTTTATTTAACTTATAGGCCTGTTTTGTGATTTTTGATTGTGAAAGAAAAGTTCTTTCTGTTGTTACTGCATATATTTTTTTAAAGTATTGTGAAACGTAAAAATTAAGTGAAAGCCAACATGCTCTTTGGAAGTTTTTGCTGTTTATTATTTTTTTGTTGGCTAATTTTTTTTTAATTTCTTTTGTAATATTTTTCTCAATAGCGCACAATTTACTTGTTAATTGTTTTATGGCAAAAAGAAAAATAGCTTTGTTCGGTGGCACATTTGACCCGATTCATCTTGGCCATACTGCTGTTGCCGCTGCCGCAGCAGAACATATTGGCGCAGAGAAAATCATTTTCATTCCTACAAAGCGCTCCCCTCTCAAGGATTCCCTTCCTGCAGCAAGTGATGATGACCGATTTGCCATGATAGCGCTTGCAATTGCCGATAATAGTAAGTTCCAGCTAAGCGACCGTGAATTGAAAAAGACCGAACCGAGCTACACTTTGGAAACTGTAAGGCAATTTCAGGCTGACTATGGCGGCGATACTTTAATTTATTGGCTCGCAGGTGCGGATAGCATTGATGAACTGCCGCGTTGGTATGG
Organism: Actinomycetes bacterium; assembly: GCA_030589175.1. Lineage (GTDB taxonomy): Bacteria > Actinomycetota > Aquicultoria > SURF-47 > JAUUWJ01 > JAUUWJ01. The sequence goes on along the minus strand of JAUUWJ010000246.1, from coordinate 771 downwards.
AATTGTTGAACTGATAGACGAGTGTAATTTATGCGTAATGTTCAGGGCCGGCTGTGAACCCCCGGATTTTGCCAAATTTACAGCTCTCTGGGGCCCTCAGCGCGTAGAAAAGCTCCAACAAAACGTTATTAAGACGCCTCTAATTGATATGAGCAGCACAGAAATACGAAACAGATTGGCCGCTGGCCGCGATGTAACCGATATGCTTGCACCGCCGGTTGCTGACTATATCCGTAAATATGGCCTCTACCAGTCTAAGGCTAAAAATTAATTAATCGCCTTGTAGGTTTTTGACCGATTCTTTAAGCCAATCGTACCAGCTGTTGAACCCGGCACCGGTTTTGGCTGATATCGGAAAAATCTCAATGCCTTTATTTAATTTGCGTGCATCAGCTTTAACTCGTTCGACGTCAAAATCCACTTGACCGACTGTCTCCAGAAGGTCGGTCTTGTTTATGAGCAGCACTTTTGACTTTGCAAAAATGGCAGGATACTTCGCCGGCTTGTCATCGCCTTCTGCAACTGAGAGCACAACTATCTTGCTGGTCTCCCCCAATTCAAAGGCCGATGGACAAACCAGATTGCCCACGTTCTCTATAAAAATCAAATCCAAGTTATCAACGGGCAAATTCTCTAATGCACCACTTACCTGAGATGCTGATAAATGGCACGAACCTTTGGTTTCTATCTGAACAACGGGTGCTTTGGTTGCTCTGATTCTTTCAGCGTCTATCTCGGTTTGAATATCGCCCTCGATAACGCCGATTTTAA
>JAUUWJ010000038.1 GCA_030589175.1 Actinomycetes bacterium | reverse complement strand
GGGTTCGTTGTCTATGAACTTTCCAACCTTTGCCACGTTCCGAACCCTGGTGGATTTCGACTCTTCGGAGACCGTGTCAGCGGAGTATGGACTGCGACAATGAAGCCTTCACGGGCTTACGCCCGTGGTATCCTTCATTTCTTCGGCGCAATCCGCCGAAGCACCCTCCTTCGCTCTCCGAGCTTCGGAGGGTCCCCCTTGCGCATTCATCCATGGACTTACGTCCATGGTCTTCTGCGAAGGCGGATAAAAGTGAAATCTTCCTTGTAAAACCGCCAAGTTTTGTCCGGCAAAGCTTCCAAGAATCAAATTTCCCGGATGCCCTTTTATGGTAGAAATGGGAAAATGCCCTATTTCAGCATAGGGAATTTTTGCTTCTTCATTGACTGCTTCTGCGACTTTAGCAAATCCGCTGCCTAAAACCAGGCCGACTTTAGGCTTAAACTTAGTTATAAGCCTTATGCTGGTAATCGCTTTTTCGATCTGCTTTAATACTTGTTCGCGCGGATCCATGGATTTAGAGGGTTCCGGGTCTCGGGTCTAGGGTCTCGAATGTTTGATTATATGAATACTTTTCGCTTTTTTTTATACGCGTTTTCATCTAGTAAACTTTGGGTTGTCAACTAGTTCGGGGTGAGAGTTTTGCTCTACAACAAGCTTGGGAAAGCCTATCTGCTCTATACTGCCGTAATCATGTCCCGCATCAGCAGGATAAATGGCTAAAAAAGAAAACGCAACATTTCCAGTATTAACAGTTCTATGAGCCCAATAAGGAGCAACATAAGCAACAGTACCGGGTTCTATCGGATAATATGAGCTTTGGCCTTCCTTGTTTTGCATAATAATCCCGCCATTGCCTTTTATGCCAAGATAAATTTCCGCATTGTTTTCTTTTACGTGAAAGTGGCCCTTTGTCATAAAGTATTCATTGCCCACTTTACCGGGATGAATAACGGTTACGGCATGCGCTAATTGTCCACTTTGTTCAGGAACTTCTTTTTCGAAAACTTCATAAACCATACTGTCTTCCTTAGCTAGCATTTGGTCAAAAATATCTTTATCGGCAAACATACCCAACATACTACTTAGCTTACGATCAAGTTTGTTATCGTAATCTCTTAATTTGCCGCTTGAAAAATCAATTGAACTAACAAAAGGTTCTAACATTACCTACCCCCTCTAAACTTAGCTGATGTTGTCAATAAAGCAGAACGTGTTAGCAGTCCCAGTTTTACTAAAGGTGCCAAAACCTTTTTCCAATTGCCTTCATTCTGTTTAAGAAAAAATTTATACATGCTCCTTTGAAACTCCTTAATCATCTTGATACGTTCTTGATCACTGCTTTTGCCAACATAATGAGTTACTTTTGCTTCAGGTATTAAGAAAACTTTCCAGCCATTTTCCCACAACCGGTAGCACAAATCCATATCTTCCACATACATGAAATATTGCTCGTCAAAAAAACCCACTTCTTTTACAGCTTCTCTTCTAAGACAAATTGCCGCTCCGCTAATCCAGTCAACTTCCTTCTTGTTTTTTCTATCCCAGTCGAGTTTTTTGTATCGTCTGGTAAAGCGATTTCTTGGCGCTATCGTTCCCAAAAAAGCATGCATTGTAGCATCCAAAAAAGTAGGAAAACTTCGGCCTGTCGGGTACAAGCTTCCATCAGGATTAAGCAGCATAGGTCCGACTGCTCCTGCCTGAGGACAGCGCTCTAAAAAATCGACCATGCTTTCGATACTTTTGCTGTGAAGAATCGTATCTGAATTAAGGAGTAAAACATGCTTCCCCTTAGCCTTCTTAAGTATTTTGTTTACCGCTTTGGCAAAACCTAGATTTTCTTTGCTGGCAATGACAGTCACCATGGGATACTTATCCCGTATATATTCTACGCTTCCGTCACTTGAACCATTGTCAGTAATAATTGTTTTTGCCAAGAGAGATTTATCTTGCTTAGCAATAGATTCAAGGCAGTCAGCTAGCAATTCTTTTGTGTTGTAGTTTACAATTCCAACGTTAATATCCATCTAATTCCGTATGTTATACACATCTTCAGTGATATGTGCCTTGAACCAATTCTTGTAATCGAACTTCTTAAAAAGTTTCTCGATTTCTTTGCCGCTAACTTTTCGCCTCTTTTGAATATGGCTTCTTTTCCTTAGAGTGCCGGGAAGATATTTTATGACGCTAAACCAGCCCGTAAGAGCCGTAGGTGCTCTAAATAACAACGCAGAGCTCTTAATTATGTCCGTAAATACTATTTGAGGTAAATTCTTTAAAAAATATAAAAAAGAATCATTCTTCAAGATCATCAAATACCTGTTTTTATAATTATGCTTTTCAACGATGGTTGTTCTTCTTACAGCAGTCCCGCCTCGCCAATGAAAAGCAATTGCACTCGGAGCAAATTTACATTTCCAACCCCTTAATTGGGCCCTCCAGTCTAAGTCTATATCCTCCAAAAAGCTGAAGAAGTTTTCATCATAATATTCTCCATTAACTGCTATATCTTCAAGCATTTCTCGTTTATAAAGAGGAGCTGCACCGCAAGCACCAAATACATACTCTTCTTTCTTAAACTGGCTTTCATGAACCCCTCTACCTAGATTTCCGCATAATCTATTTTTGTATACAACATGACCTGTAGAATCTATTAAGTCCCCTCCAAGTGAATCGGCTTTTATCAGCTTTCCGCTAACCATACCAACGTCCGGTTCGTTAGACGCTTCTATCATTTGTTTAATAAAATCCTTATCTAGCTTGATGTCAGTGTTTAAAGGTATAAGATAATTGCCTTTAGCTCTTTTTATGCCGATGTTTATGCCCTTGGCAAAACCCAGGTTTTCATCATTTAAAATAAGCTCTATTTGACCGTAGTTCTCGTTAATGTATTTAACTGAATCGTCCGTTGAGCCATTATCTACAATGATTACTTCAACATTTTCATAAGTTTGTTTTAATACGGATTGAAGGCAGTCATCCAACAAATGTTTACCGTTCCAGTTAAGAATAATGACTGATACAAGTTCCTTACTCATATACCATCAACATCACTTATGCTGGATTTTCTTCAAGCGGTATAGCGCATCTTCTATTAGCTTGCGGTTGATGGCTACCAGGTCAGCGAGTAACCCGATCAAGCCTATTTGAAAGCCGACGATAACTAAAACAGCTGAAATGATAAGCGATTGAACATGGCCGGTAGATTTTGCTTCAGTTAAGAAAAACCAGAGCCAGCGACCTATTCCTCCTAGGCCGACCAAGAATAATAACAAACCTATACCAAAAAATATTCTTATTGACTCATACATGGAATAAATTCGAATTATGCTTTTGCTTGACTCGAAAACATGCTGCCACATGCTCTTAAATAAACGCGATTCTCTTGTTTTCGGATTAGTTTCTACCGGTACATGGGTAATAGTTATTCTTCTTTTCCCTGCTTGGATTATAGTTTCAGTCACATAACTAAAGTATGTAATAACGTTTAAATGGAGTACTGCATCTCTCGAATAAGCTCGAAAGCCCGAAGGAGCGTCCGGTATTGAGGTGCCTGAAGCCATTCTGACCACCCTGCTTCCTAAGCTTTGCAGCCTTTTCTTTAGCCAGCCAAAATGAATAATTTTGCTCGTCTGCCTGTCACTTACTACAATATCGGCTTTTTTTTCAAGAATAGGTTTTATTAGCTTTGGGATATCTTTTTGGGGATATTGATTGTCTCCGTCGGTATTTACAATAATATCCGCTCTCAGTTTCAAGCACTCGCCTATACCGGTAGCAAAAGCAGTTGCCAATCCCTTGTTTCCAACATGACTGACAATGTGGTCTACTCCCAGCTTCTTTGCTACCTCTACCGTACCGTCGGTGCTTCCATCATCAATAACTAAAGTCTCGATTTCATCAATACCTTCTATTATTTTAGGGATATCTTTTATTACGAGAGGCAGAGTTTCCTCTTCATTGTAACAAGGTATCTGTACTATTAATTTCAATTATTTTTGCACCTCATCTTTGAACTGTGTTTTATTACTCTAATTTACCCACTACTCACTAATAACCAATAACCAACAACGAAATTTCCATTATAATACTATTATTTTTGTACTCTAAAAGAAAGCGCCATCAATATAACAATTAGCTCGGCTACCATCATAAGCACTCTGCTAAAAATCGCCAGCAAAACAGCTTGTGGGTTGTTAACATAAAACGCTAAGAAATATACCAATGCAATTTCTCTTGCCCCTAAACCGCCTGGAGCAATAACAAAAAGAAATCCTATCACCCAAGAAAGAGCAAAAATACCGGTTGCAACTGCCAAGTTTACAGCATATACCCCTTTAAAAGACACGATCAAAAAATAAAAGCCTAAGCCGAATATCACCCATACGGCTACATAGGGTAAAAGCATTTTGATAATTTCGCCAAAATTATAAAAAGCATTTTTCTCTTTTCTATCCAAGCGATGTATAAAAAAATTAGTTACACCATTAAAAAGGCGCGGATGTAAAAAGCCAAAGACTAAAAGTGAAGCCCCCAAATAAGGATAATACCTAACAATGCCACTTGTTTTTGTCCAAAACGGAATACTAATCAAAAAAACCAATACGGAAGAAATTATTAAGTTAGACGTTTCAATGGCTACACTTGCCAGCGTTTCCCCTTTGCCCAATCCTTTTTTTTCGCCCATATACACCCGGCCAAAAACCTGCCAGACTGATCCGGGTATGTAGCGGGCAGATTGGGATAGGACCCATATTTTTATTGCTTGTTTGTAGCCTAATGGTTTTTTTAATTTTTCAGTGATATAACCCCAAGAAATTGCAGCAGTTATCCAAGCTATAGCAAAGAAAGTAAGTGAAAGAAAAACATATAAGTAATTAATCTCACTCAAGCTAAAATCAAGGCGATTCCAATTGGTTACAAGTGTTCGCCCAAGAAAGATAAAAATCACTATTACAAAAAGAGCTTGAAGAATTGATTTTAGGATATTAAGTGTCTTCTTTTGCATGTTCTCCATTATAATTGTTCGTTGTTCGTTGTTCGAATTTCGAGCTTCGTTTTGTGAATCAAGTGACTGGAGGGGTGGTAAATAGTATATCAATACTCGCATTACATATATGTCTTATGTTCTTTCGAATAACTAATAACCAATAACTAATAACCAATAACGATTAAATCAATTTACTTCTTTTAACTGGCAAAGGGCAATCGTCCAGGGGATTGGTGACTTGATTTCTCTTACGTCAAAATAATTTGATATTAGGCCGACAAAGGCCCGCCGTGTCCAGTGATTTATATGACCAGGAGTATTGCCAAAAGACCGCATATATTTCAAGCGAGCAAGATTGCCAACTCTCCAAATCGGCTCTTGCGGAACACTTATCAAGGCATAGCGCTTTGTAACCCGGCTGACTTCGCTAAGAGCTTTATCAGGCTCTTCCAAGTGCTCTAATACTTCAGAAAGTATAACAAGGTCAAAAGAATTATCTTCAAAAGGCTGTTCATAAACACTTGCATGTTTGAAATCGATCTGAGGATTTTTCGATCGTGCTACATCTAAAGCTTTCGACTCAATATCCAAACCGATGAAATCAGCATTAACATCCTTTCTTAAGTGCTCAAGGACAAATCCCTCTCCACAGCCTGCGTCGAGTATTTTCTTAGGGCTATTTTTTTGAACCAGAGTGCTTATCGAATCCAAAAAACTTAGATTTATCCTGGTAATCAAAGGATTTTTATTCGTATATTTTTCGTAATTCGAGCTAACTTCCATCAAACACCGATTCCTTCATAAATGAAACCCTGGCTTCTTAACTTCTCGGCATCTAAGAAATTCCGGCCGTCAATTATTACGTTACCTTTAACCAAACTTTTTATTCTTTCAAAATCGAGATCATTAAACTCCGGGTGTTCAGTTACAAACACAAGCGCATCTGCTCCTTCTACCGCTTCGTATGCACCTTTCTTAACAGACACCTTTCCGTCAAAACCATTCAACTCTTTTATAACCGGATCGAAAGCGGTTAAGCTTTTTACCTTTTTATTTAAATCCTCAATTAAAAAAAGTGACGGAGCATCTCTTAAATCATCCGTTCCCGGCTTAAAGGCCAGGCCGAACATTGATATTTGTTTATCCGTCAAATCACCTAAATGTCTTCTTAGTTTTTCTATTACCAGTTTCCGCTGTTCTTCGTTAGTCTTATTAACTTCTTTTAAAATGTCCAAACTTAAGCCGTTTTTTGATGCCGTTTTTATTAATGCTTTAGTGTCTTTCGTAAAACAACTGCCGCCGTATCCTATGCCTGCTTTTAGGAAACGTGTTCCTATCCTTTTGTCCATCCCCATACCTTTTGCAACATCATTTACATTAGCCCCCACTTTTTCGCATAGCCTGGCTATGGAATTAATAAATGAAACTTTCGTCGCCAGAAACGTATTTGCAGCGTATTTAATCATAATAGCGCTCTCTACATCAGTCTTAACAATCGGAGCTTTCATATTTTGATAAAGCTGTTCAAGTTCTTTGCCACCTTCTTCGGTTTCGCTACCGATAACCACTCTGTCCGGCGCTAGAAAATCTTTAACAGCCGTTCCTTGTGCTAAGAATTCGGGATTGCTGGCAAAGTTAAAATCTACGTTTGA
>JAUUWJ010000225.1 GCA_030589175.1 Actinomycetes bacterium | reverse complement strand
CTAGCGGCAGCCGTAGCTTCGTCTGTCTATTTTATTGTAGAAAGGGTTATTGAATCACTGGCTTTTTCTATTGAGCAAGGCTTGCCATTTAGACTGAGTTTTATTCGCAAGCTGCGTTTACTTACTTTTGTTTATTATACTTTTGCAATCGTAGCTTTTCTTATGGCAATGATGTTCAAGTACATGGGCCTTTGGAGCATATTTATTTTCTCTCTACCTTTGGTGGTAATAGGACAAGCTTTTAGGCTCTATGTAAATATCAAGCAAACCTATACTTCGACGCTAAAAGCTTTGTCGGCTACCGTTGAAGCTCATGATAAAAGCAGGATAGGTCATGCGCAAAGAGTATCGGATTGTTGCTTGGACATAGGACGGGAGCTTGGTTTTTATGGAGACGATTTAGAGAAATTAAATTACGCGGCTATGCTTCATGACATTGGCAAGCTTGGCTTTGATCAGGGCGCAAAAATTGAAAGTGATAAGGTCTCTTCTTCAAAAAATGATGATGTGCCTTTTCATGCAAAAGTCGGAGCTGAAATCATCTCTCATGTTGAGTATTTGAAAGATATCTCTTCAATTATTAAGTATCATCACTGCAGTTACAGCAGCAAGTCAATTATCCCCTTGGAATCAAGGATCATACATTTAGCTGATACATATGACCGTTTGATTAATGGTTCGAAATTAAGACAAAAAGAAGCTTTGAGCAAACTGGAAGGCGACAAGGGATTTGTTTATGATCCCAAGGTTTTGAGAGCACTCACTGCGATTGTCGCTCGGCAGAACTAAACAAAATAAAAAATGAAGAATAAAATATAAGAAGAAAATCGTTGTTCGAACTTCTGCCCGCCATTGCCTAACAGTATATTTGGCGTTGGCAGGCGGGTCGTTGTCAGTTGTTAGAAATAATAATGGAAAAGGGTTTTCGGACTACGGACAACACACAACGAACGAAAATGCTGTTTTTGTAAAATATTATTTAGTAAGATATAAATAGAAAGCATAGGTACTAAATTATGATAATTGCAGCATTGGTATTAGCAGTAATTGTTGGCTATATAAGAGGCGGCACTCTTAAGAAAATTATCAGACTCAACTTCCCTTATTTTTTCCTGGTTATTATTGCTCTGATAATACAGTTAAACATCAATATTTTGATGAAAATTGTTGATTTCGGCTTCTTAGCCTATTTGCTTTTATTGGTATCTTATTTGCTGCTGATTGGAGCAGTTTGGTTTAACCGCAAGAACGAGTTTCTTTTTCTTGTTTTGATTGGATTGTTATTAAATTTTCTGGTCATAGCTCTTAATAGTGGCATGCCGGTTTCTTACGGAGCAGCAAAAATACTGGGATTTGAAAGTGGCGACTATTTAAACAGGCTGGCCGTTGATTACAAGCACATTGCGATGCTTTCTACTACTAAATTGAGATATTTTGCGGCAATAATTCCCTTGTCAAAGCCATTTCCGCTGCCCGGGATTTATTCCGTTGGTGACGTATTCATCAGCATAGGGACTTTTCTTTTTGTGCAAAATTATATAACTTATTCGGGCAAGCATCGCAAAGAAGGCAGACGTTCGAAAACAGACGTTGGACATTGGATGTTGGATATTTGAGAAATTTATTATTTTAGAGAATTTTTTGGCATAATTAATTATGCCCACATTTTTTTAAAAGCTAAAATAATCTAATGTTAAAAGTCCAATATCTAATATCTAACATCTGAAGTCCACTCTTTTTGGTTTTGTCAAACAAAGCTGCCATGTTAAAATCTATTTTAGATATCAGATGCCAGATGTGTCAGTTTAATAATTTCTTATTATTTCCCCACGTAATTAGTTAAAATTGACTCTGAAGTCTGAGCTCTGGGGTCCGGAGACTAATATGGTAATGGATTATTTGACCAAGGTTTTACGCTTTGGAGAAGGAAAAAAATTAAAACAGCTTGAGAAGCAGGTAGAGCAGGTTAACGAGCTTGAAGACGAAGTGAGCAAGCTTAAAGACTCCCAGTTTAAAGAAAAAATGGGCGAGCTTAAGGAGCGTCACGAGCAGGGAGAGACACTTGAATTACTGCTTCCGCAGGCGTTTGCCCTG
>JAUUWJ010000156.1 GCA_030589175.1 Actinomycetes bacterium | reverse complement strand
CATAAATAAGGTATGAACGGTATGATAATCTATCAATCAAAATACGGCTCTGCCAAGCAGTATGCGGATTAGCTCGCTGGTCTGCGTGGGAAGGAGGACTATGTGATTGGGGCACTAGTTGCTAGAAAAGTGGTCCGGGCTGGATTCATTCACCTAAACAAGGGTGACGTTAGCTTACTACTTAGTCGCTGGGCAGAGGATGTCACCCTCAGCTATCCCGGCAATATGTCTGTAGTAAGCGGGACCTTTAAAGGAAAAAAGACAATAGAAGAATGGTTTAATAGGTTTATTGAAGTCTTTCCGAAGAGAGATTTTACGGTGAAAAGCGTCGGTGTTCAGAACATATTTGATTTCACCGGTACAAATGTTGTCACAGCTGAATGGGACGTCATTGTTACGAATCGCGAAAGCAAAGATTTCCGGAACAGCGGCGTTACCGTGATTAACAGCGTAAGAGGCAGGGCTACCTCGGTATGCGACTACTATTTTGATATTGATGCCCTAAGAGAGGCCTGGGGAATTGCATCTTCTAAATCCATCAAAAGCTAATAACCTTTTCGCTTTCAGAAACCAGGTTAATAAATGCCGGCATTGTTGACATATTAATTCCTTCGATTAAATCCGGCGGTGTAAGGCCGTCTTTCTTGGAGCCAACAAAACAAGAAGAAACTTCTCCTTCTTTAGGCTCAAACCCCCGAGAGTTTACACAAGTTGTGCAAAGCTTAAAATCAACGCTCTTCTCAATTAGATCAACAACCATATTTTCGAGATTAGGAAAGTCAGGTGGCGGCTTTTGATTTTTTCGAGCTGCATAAACGGAGTCGCCCATTAGAAAAACTACCACTTTTGTTCCATTATTTGCTGCTACATCTGCAGTTCTTAGTGCATTATAAACTTTGTCGGTTTTATAAGTAAAATCATTTAAAAGGATTAACAAACTTTTCATAAAATCTCTCAGTTATATGTGCCTTATATTTTAGATTAGGTGGCAGTCATCATCAATGTGCATATCTACTTATCATTTGAGCAACGGGCGTCCCTTATTATGCTCTATTGTCATTTATCAATAAATGGCAACCTTGTAAGGGGGGCTGTAGCTGAAAGGCTGGCCGGAAATCTCAATACCGCGTCTGCAGTGGTTAGCGTGTGGTGCCTGCTAAGCTTTGCCGCATTTTAGGTGTTTTCGATGCGCTCTAAGAAAGGCCTAATTATTTTTCCGAAAATAAATAATTTTTGTGTTGACTCAAAAAATCTTTCGTGCAATAATTAAAAATACCCCCAGGGGGTATAATATATTAAGGTTATAAAGAAGGAGAAGACTTGGGACTCACTACGCTAAAGAAAACTATTTTACCTATCAAAGGTATGAGTTGTGCTTCTTGTGTATCAAAAATCGAGAAAGCGCTAAAGGGCGTTGAAGGTGTTAAATCGGCCAGTGTGAACCTGGCAACCAACAAAGCTCTGGTGGAGCACGATTCTGACATAAAGCAGTCCGACCTGGTAAAAGCAGTTGAGGCTTCGGGCTACGGCGTGTTAAGCGAAGAGAAGAAAACTATTATTAAAATTGACGGCATGAGTTGTGCCTCTTGCGCTCAAAAGATTGAAAAGAGTCTAAGCAAGACAGAAGGTGTCTTGAGTGCATCTGTCAACTTGGCTTCGCAAAAAGCCAGTCTCACCTTTAATCCAGCCGTGCTCGAAGAAAGCGATTTGGAAAAAGTTGTTGAAGATACGGGTTATGAAGTTATTAGAGAAGCTAAAGAAACGATAGCCGAGTTTAAAGTTATGGGAATGAGCTCGGATCATTGTGCGGGAGTAGTTAAGAAAGCGGTAGAGAGATTAAATGGCGTGGAAGAAGTAGAGACAAATTTAGCTAACTCATATGAAAAGGTTTCCTATGATGCGGGCGAGGTAGGTGTGCGCGACATCGTCAAGGCTATTACCAATGCCGGTTATAAGCCGGAACTGATAGAGTCTGAAGAAGAGGCGGTAGATGTAGAAAAAGCGGCTAGAGAAAAAGAGATAGCTACCTTAAAAAGAAAGTTTATCTGGGCAACTGTGTTTGCTGTTCCTATTTTTTATTTGGCTATGGCTCATGCGATAAGTTCCAGTCTTTTGCCTCGGTTCTTAAGTCCCGAATATGCGCCCGTTACATTCACTCTGGCGCAGGTCTTATTGTCAATTCCTATGATTATCGTCGGTTGGAATTTTTACCGCATCGGCTTCCCGAACCTGTTTAGAGGTTCTCCTAATATGGATTCTCTTATTGGTCTAGGAACATCGGCTGCTTATATTTACAGTTCTTTCGCTGCCATCTTGGTTTTATTGGGTCGTGATCCTAACGGGCAGTATGTGCAAAGTCTTTATTTCGAGACGGCTGCCGTGATAATTGCCTTGATTTTACTGGGAAGATATATGGAAGCCGTAAGCAAAGGAAAGACTTCAGAAGCCATTAAGAAACTCATGGGACTAGCTCCTAAGACAGCAATAATCGAAGTCAACGGAGCCGAAGAAGAAGTGCCTATTTCCGAGGTAAAAGAAGGCGACATCGTTATAGTAAAACCCGGTCAGAAAATACCTGTCGACGGTGTTGTAATTAATGGCGCGACAGCTGTTGACGAATCGATGCTCACTGGCGAAAGTATTCCTGTTGAGAAAAACCCCGGTTCAAAGGTGGCCGGAGCAACCATAAATAAAACTGGTTCCATAAAATTTAAAGCTGAAAAAGTCGGCAAAGACACGGCCCTTGCTCAGATTATAAAGCTGGTTGAGGAAGCTCAGGGGTCTAAAGCTCCCATTGCCAGGCTAGCCGACATCGTGGCCGGTTATTTTACCTGGGCCGTAATGGGAATTGCAATTCTTGCTGCCATCGTTTGGTTCTTGGCCGGCACAGTCTTTGGCGTTGCTCTCATTGGCGGGACATTTATTTTCACATTAACAGTAGTAATTACCGTTTTGATTATCGCCTGTCCTTGCGCTCTAGGTTTAGCCACCCCTACATCCATCATGGTAGGAACCGGGCGGGGAGCGGAACTTGGATTGCTGATAAAGAATGCCGAAGCTCTTGAGAATTTTCGAAAGATTAATTTTATCGTATTTGACAAAACGGGAACACTTAC
>JAUUWJ010000270.1 GCA_030589175.1 Actinomycetes bacterium | reverse complement strand
CGCAGTACAGTTAAACGGTTACGCTCGAAGTAGAACTCATCTCATAAATACTTCGAAAGCGAAATTTCGGGTTTTCGAGCGAGCCAAGGAAGGCAAGTAAAAAGCCCGGAGGCGTAGCTAGTGCTACGTTGAGGACTTTTTGTGAAGCCTGACACCGGTCGCAGCCGAAAAGCTGTAAATTGCAGCCGGAGTATTTATGAGATGAGTTCGAGTAACTTTTAAGCGGCAGCAACGATTATAGAACTAGAGGCAACAATTGGACTCCAAAACTGAGCAGTTGTTCATAGCAAGGGCCAAAAAAGGAGATGCAGAAGCATTTGAGGCACTTTACAATGCTTATTATTCACGCATACATAAATATATTTCTTATAAATCAGGCTCAGAAGAAGCCGCTTCAGATGTTTGCCAGCAAGTGTTCCTAGGAGCTTTCCAAAATATCGCCTCATATAGTAATAAGAGAGGAAATTTTAGTAGTTGGCTGTTTAGAATTGCCTTTAACAAGTCTATGAACTATTTGCGAAGCCTATATCGTAACAAAGAAGACTCATTTGATAATATGCCGGAGCAGATCGCCGGAGGCTCTCAAAATAGTCCGGAGCAGTTGTTTATCGGGAGCGAGCAGTCAATAAAAGTTCGAAAAGCCGTGTCTAAATTAAACGGATTGCAAAAAAAGGTTGTTGAATACAGGTTTTTTGGAGAATGTTCAGTCAAAGAAGTGGCTAATATTATCGGAAAAAGCCGGGGCGCGGTAAAGCTGCTGCAGTTTAGGGCACTAAAAAAACTCAAGGATCTGGTGTGATGAAAAATAGAGAACAAGCAGAAGCTACAAACAATTACGTCGATGAGCTCTTTCGAAGTGGCAAGGCTCATACAAAGCTGGCAGACAAAAACATAAGAGATGCCATAAATACCTTATTTGCAGGATCAAGGTCTGCGCTTGATAGAAAACCGAATAAGCGTGACTGGCTTAAAATTAAGAGTCAGCTTGATAAAGAAAGAAGAACTATCTTTAAATCTGCGTTGCTGGGATTGAAGGGTTTGGGAAACTCCGCTGCATCGTTTAAGCCCAAGAGCGATGTGGCAAAAGGAGTAGTAGTGATTACAGCGCTTCTTATCTCGACTAGCGTGTTAGGTCACATATCGGCCCAAAGCATTCCCGGCCAAACTCTCTATCCGGTAAAAAAGGCATTTGAGGACGTGAGGCTTGCGGTCAAAACATCGCCGGAATCAAGAATAAACACCCACTTCGGCCGAGCCAAAAGCAGGTTAGAAGAAGCCAGGACCCTAAAGAAAATCAAGCAGCGAGCAAAGATAAATGTTTTATTAATCGAAATAGACAAAGAGCTAAATCACGTAAGCTCTTTATTAAATGATGTCCCGGGACAATTCAAGAAAAAATCAAAATCTCAGATTAAGCTATTTAGAAAAAAAGTCATGATATTTAAAAACAGTCTCTATAAAAATAATATAAAGAAGACAAAAATATCTTCGAGCAAAAGATCTTCTTTCACAAAAAAGGGAAACGCTCTCAAAAAGAAATATCAAAAAGATGTCGACGTAAGTT
>JAUUWJ010000070.1 GCA_030589175.1 Actinomycetes bacterium | reverse complement strand
AGAGATTCGAAAGCTTTTTCAACGCTTCTTAAATTCCCGCTCCCGTAGTCTATTATGGCTAGCATAAATTCCGTTGTTCGTTGATCGTTTTTCGTTGTTGGATTTGACAGCCGTCTTTAAAAGAGGCCATTTAAATAAACTCTCGTCTTCTTATAATTTACCTTTTGTTGAAGGCACACCTTCTTGTCTTTTATTTATTTGGCAAGCTTCTTCTAAGGCTTTTGCCACTCCCTTAAACACTGATTCAATTATGTGATGTAAATTATCGCCATAAATGAGCTTAATATGTAGGTTAATACCCGCCTTATTAACAAAAGCCTGAAAAAACTCTTTTACTAACTGAGGATTAAATTTAACAAATTCTTCTGGAATATAATCATTTAGAGTCGGGATATCAACATCAAAGACCAAATAGGGTCGATCGCTCAAATCTACTGCTACCATAGAAAGCGCTTCGTCCATAGGTAAAATCGATTTCCCATACCTTTTAATCGATTTCTTATCACCCAGCGCCTTATTTAGAACTTCTCCCAAACCAAGCCCAACATCTTCGACCGTATGATGAGCGTCAACTTCTATATCACCCTTAACAACTTTTACATCTAAATCAAAAAGAGCGTGTTTAGCCAAATTTTCCAGCATGTGATTAAAAAAAGGTAACCCAGTTTTAATATCGCAATTACCTTCCCCATCAATATTAAGCGATATATTTATATCAGTTTCTTTTGTTTTTCGTTTTAATTCTTTCTTTCTAGCCACTTCTCATCAACCTTAACACGTCATTTACATTTTGAGCGATAATATCGGCGCTCTTAAATCTATCAACTGATTTTGTAACCATAGCGCTCAGAAAACGTTTCTTACTATTTTTTTTCTTGTTATAATTCTTTACTATCAGCAAGTCGTCCATAACATCGCCGATATAGATCCCAAGATTAATATTCATTTTATCACTTAAATACTCTAGTGACTGAGGATTTGGCTTTGTTTTAAACCGACCGTTATCACTTACAATCAGCTCGTCTTCGACACTTAGCCCGGTCAATTTCATCGCAGCGTCAACTTCAGGTTGTGCCCGGCCGCTAAGTATTGCTACGGGCAAGTCAATCAAACTTTTGTCTATAAGTGATACTTCTTCTTTTATTGTGCCGGTTTCTTTCTTTATATAAGCGGGTTCATATCCGTAAAACTTATTACAGAATTCTCGGCCGGCATACATTTCTTGAAAAATCTGCCTTATAAGCGCTTTATTCCAAAGACCTTGTACCGTCTTTTTGTCTTTATTGTCTTCTAGGAGTGAGAAAGCAGCATACTCAAATTCCTTTACGCCCGTAAAGATAAAGTTTTCTATAAACGGTTCTTGAAAGCGCAAAACAGCAAGATCACGGCTATTAAACATAACTGACTTAGCAATATAAAAAAGAGCAAGGCTTTCGGTTAACTCCCAATCGTTGTTAAAACCGCCGGCATCTTTGAACAGCTGGATTTCTTCAGGTTTTACCAACTGCTCATCACCTTCATATTTCAGAATTTCAATAAAGAAATATTGCACCGCTTTACCAATGGTCACCCTAAAAGATTTGCTCACATCAATTAGAACACCGTCAATATCAAAAACAACAGCTTCAATATCTTTGAGCATATTTCTTGCTTCTTCTTTTACGATAATATTGTTATTTTTAGTATCAATCATTTGATTTCCGCCTTATCTCAACCGAATTAGCGTGAGCATCTAGACCTTCAGCTCTAGCAATAGTTTCTACCGTAGGGGCCAACTCTTCCAGACCTTCTTCATTAACTTCAAGAAAACTCGATTTCTTGAGGAAGTCATCAACTGAGAGAGGCGATGAAAAAGCGGCGTTACCCATCGTCGGTAAAGTGTGATTCGGCCCGGCTGCATAGTCCCCCAAAGCCACCGCACTGTTTTTTCCTGCCAAAATAGCTCCGGCCGTCTTAACTTTCGGCAATATGTCAGTGTAATTGCTTGTGTAAAGCACTAAGTGCTCAGCACCAATTGCATTTAGGACATCTAAACCGACATTAATATCCGATACATCTATTATCAAGCCAAAATCAGCCAAGCTCTTTTGAGCGTTATTTCTGGAAATTATTTTCAACTGCGTTTCAAGATCAGTCTTGACTTTTTCAGAAAGTTCTTTTGAGTCGGTAATCAGAATAGCCATGGCTCCTGAACCGTGCTCTGCTTGAGCAAGCATATCGGATGCAATAATCTCAGGATTTGCTTCGTCGTCTGCAAGAATCACGACTTCGCTAGGACCGGCCAGCATATCGATTCCAACCGTCCCGAATACCTCTTTCTTGGCCAAAGTTACATATATGTTGCCCGGGCCAGTAATTTTATCGACTTTAGATAAAGTTTGCGTGCCATAGGCCATTGCTCCGATAGCCTGGGCACCACCTATTTTATAGACCTTCTTTATATTCAAAATATTAGCTGCCGTTAGAATGACATCATTAACTTTCCCCTCGGCATTTGCCGGCGTGCAAACTACAATATCTTTCACACCAGCAATTTGAGCGGGAATGACGTTCATCAACAAAGTTGAAGGATAAGTAGCTTCTCCACCCGGTACGTATATTCCTACTCGCTCCAGCGGCCTTACAATCATACCGCTTTTCATGCCTTTTTCTTCAACAAACCAACTTTTGACAGTTTGATTTTGGTGGTATTTCTTAATCTTCCGAGCAGCAACTTGTAAACTTTTATATAAGTCTTTTTCTATCCTGGAAACAGCATTTTTTATATCTCTCGCTTCGACTGAGAGATTTTCAGCCGTAAAATCCTGACCTTCGATTTGCTTGAGAATCTCAAAAAGAGCTTTATCGCCCTGTGTGCGAATTTGTTTTAATATCGAACGTACTTGCTTTAGCTTTGCTTCATCCTCCAACATGTTGCGGTTTAGCATCGAGAGCAGTTTCTCTTTATCAAAA
Organism: Actinomycetes bacterium; assembly: GCA_030589175.1. GTDB lineage: Bacteria > Actinomycetota > Aquicultoria > SURF-47 > JAUUWJ01 > JAUUWJ01. The sequence goes on along the minus strand of JAUUWJ010000070.1, from coordinate 2,335 downwards.
TATTTTGCTAAAGAAATTTGTCGAATACTCATACTTTCAACCTCTTCATAAAATCCTGTATTTCTTCGTATTTCAAGCGAGTGCTTACGCTGTTAGCTACTAAACGGGCGCTACACTTAGCTATTTCATCAAGCTCTATCAATTCATTTTCCGCCAAGGTTTTGCCGGTAGTAGTTAGATCAATTATCATATCCGCAAGACCTGTCAGAGGAGCAAGTTCAATGGAGCCCCGAAGAGTTATGATTTCTGCTTGAATTCCTTTTTTGCTGAGATAATTCGCCGCTACAACCGGGTATTTTGTAGCTACTCTTAGCTGCCCGAGTTTCTGATAATCGCGGCCTGTCTTTTGCAGGCCAGCCTTTGGTTGAGCCAAAACAAAACGGCACTTACCAATTTCTAAATCCAGTAACTCAAAAACATCCGTTTCATTCTCCATTAAAGCATCTTTTCCGGCAAATCCTATATCAGCTGCTCCGTACTCCACATAAGTCGGTACGTCGGCAGGCCTCGCAAGAATATAAGTTATATTATCAGCAGAAGAAATAAGTAAGCGCCGGCCGCTTTTCTCGAGTTCTTCGATCTTTATTCCGCTTTTTCTAAGCAAATCAACTGATGAATCGTATAAAATGCCTTTTGACAGTGCTATTTTAAGCATTTTTCAACCACCGCCTAAGTTGAGCCTTGCTTATGGTTTTCCTGTCCTTAACGCCAATAATTTCCGCTTTATCCTTGCCTAGCTTTACAAACCACTTGGCTTTCTTCTCTGTTAAAAGCTTTTTGGGATTTTTCACAGGACCGGCAAATATTTTCACAATTTTGTTTTGCTTTCTTGCATCAGTTGCAAAATTGTATAATTCATCAGATAAGCTTCCCGACAGAATAATCTTTGTTTTACGTTCTACTAACACTTGTCCTTGGCTTACTATCGCCATGTGCAGCCTTTCGAGGCCTATAGCAAAACCGGCAGCATTAAAGGGCCGGCCTAAGTTTGAAAGCAAATTGTCATAGCGGCCGCCGCTGGCAACTTCTAAGCCGACTCCTTCGATATAAACTTCAAAAACCACGCCGGTGTAGTATTCAAAATCAGGAACCAGAGAAAAATCATAAGTAATATATTTATCGTAGCCCAGTTTCTTTAATAAATTAGCCACTTTGTTTAGACTCGCCAACTCTTGGCTCGCCTTCTTATTCAAAGATAGTTTTTTAGCTTGCAAGAGCGCCTTGTCTCCGCGCAACCCGAGGACTCTTTTCAGATTCTTTGCTGCAGCCGACTTGTTTGAGGCTAACATTTTATTAACTGTAACTAGATTTTTTTGAGCTAAATATGTTTTAAGTTTCGAGCCGTCTTTATTAAACGCACTCAATAAAGCTTTAACAAAACCTACACTACCCAGGCCGATTTTAAAATTATCTAAATTCAGAGCTTTTAGGGTTTCAATAAGCATCATTATCAGCTCAGCATCAACTGCGGTTTGCTTGCCGCCGATGAGCTCCACTCCCGATTGCCAAAATTCCCGGGGTTGTCCCTGCAAAGGCTTTTGTTGGCGGAAAACATTTGATTGATAGTACAAGCGTAAAGGCAGGCTTTCCTCACTTACTTTTTGGGAAACAAGCCTGGCAATAGAGATTGTCATATCCGGACGCAGAGCCAGTAAGTCACCTCTGTCGTCAAAGAACTTAAACATTTCCTTCTTTATACGCTCACCAGCCTGAAGCGAGAGGACGTCAAAGTACTCAAAAGCAGGAGTAAATACTTCTTCATATCCCCAACTCTCATAGACCTTAGCCAGCCGCTTTTTTATAGACTTAAGCTCTTTAGCCTCCACGGCCAATATGTCCTTCACCCCCGGCGGCAAAACCGGATTTATTAACTTGTCTTGTTTTGAATTTCTCTCTTTTTTCATAATAAAACTTACATCGACATATTAATAAAATACTTTAATACTTTAACATATTAAAGCAGTCAATTACTATTTTGGCTTATTTTTAAGTACTTGTCAAGGTATAGTGCCGGTTATCGTTTGTCGGTTGTAGTGTGTCGGTTGTCGGAGTAGAATCGGTTGTCGTGAGTGGTGAGTCGTTTGTCGTGAGTCTATAGTGAATATTAGTCATTTATCACTAAAGATTGGTCACGAAGTACCTTAATGATTTGTCTTTTTAAAAACAGCCAATAGTTATAGTTTTTAACAATGGCTACTTCATATAAAGACTTGACCGTTTGGCAATTATCAATAGACATTGTCGAAAAGATTTACAAACAAACAAAGAATTTTCCAAAATCTGAAATCTATGGTTTAAGCTCACAAATAAGAAGGTGTGTTATCTCAATACCTTC
>JAUUWJ010000049.1 GCA_030589175.1 Actinomycetes bacterium | reverse complement strand
ATTTCCAAAAACCATAGTTTGTACATTTACGGCCGTTCCCAGGTCATCAGCAATTTTATAAAGCCTTCTGTAATCAATTGCCCGTTTGTTATTCCAAGACCTAAAGACTGCTTTTATTGATAAATCAAGTTGAATGCGCGGGTCGGTGGGAAATTCCTCTTTTGTTTGCTCTTTTACTATTTTATTAAAATCTTCTACTAATTCTTTAAGTGCTGCCGGCTTGAGATCCGTATCCAGTTTGACGCCTTTTTCTTCTTTCTTCTTAGTAATTGCATCTTCGAAAATCTGCCCGTCAATATCTAACACAACTTTGCCAAACATCTGGATAAAGCGGCGGTAGGAATCATAAGCAAAACGCTCATCATTGGTTTGAACTGCTAAGCCATCAACTGATTCATCATTTAAGCCTAAATCCAAAACCGTGTCCATCATTCCCGGCATCGAAAAAGGAGCACCGGAACGAACGGATACTAATAGGGGATCGGTATAATCTCCCAGAGTTTTTTTCATTTTTGATTGAAGTCTTTCAAGATGCTCATTTATCTGGTTGTTTAAGCCGGCCGGAAAATCACCTTTTTCAGAATATACGACCGAAGCTTTGGTCGTGATTGTAAATCCCGACGGAACCGGCAAGCCCAGCCTAGTCATCTCGGCCAGATTGGCCCCTTTGCCGCCTAAGACAAACTTCATGTCCGCTTTGCCTTCTTCAAAATCGAAAACGTATTTTGTTCGAGTTTTACTCAAAGTCATACTTCCGGTGACATCCTCCTTCATGAATCCCTCCACTTAATATACCCTAAAGAACCGTTATTCGTTCATCGTTTTTCGTTTGTCGATAATCATAAAAACAATTAATGATCTCTAAAATATTCACAAAACTACTACAAGTAATAATCAAGTTTGATCCTTAACTATTTCAGACAAGTCCGCCACTCTCAAACAAGCTAAAACAAAACGATTCAACAACGCATGCCTGTTCTTTCTTAGCTCTTTCTTTTTCACCATTACCAGAACTTCATCAAAGAATAAATCTATTGTTTTTTTCAACGATGAAAGAGTCCTGATCGCTTCTTTGTACTTGCCTTTCAAAATCTCTTCATCTAACTGCTTTTCCGTTTTCAGCAAAAGCTTGTAAAAAGCTTTTTCTTCTTTTTCAATTAGAAAATCCGTATTGATTTTTGTACCGAAATTTTTGTCAGCAATGCTAGAGGCTCTGTTGCAAACAGTTATTATGTCTTGGAGTGCTTTATTTTCCCTGTTTCGAATAGATTGTAATGCTAAAGTTCGTTCTTTAAAATCAACCGGCCGCCCAGTATCAGTTTTGGCGACCGATCTAATAATATCATAATCAATGCCAGTTTGGGAGAGGCGAAACTCGAGACGTGCTTTAGCCAGCTGAGTTGTTTTCAAAACAACTTCGGTTTCTTTGGCTAAACGCTTAAAATCTTTAGCCAACCTCTTATACGTAATTGTTGCCAGCCAAGGTATTGAGATATCGAAACCGAAACTAAGAATTATATCAATCATACCGGTTGCCTGGCGCCGCAAAGCATAAGGATCACCGGTGCTAGTCGGTGTTAATCCTATCGATATATAAGCGCAAAGCGTATCGATCCTATCGGCAATACTCAGAATAGCGCCGCTCTTTGTCTTTGGTAATACATCTTTGCCATGTCTGGGTAGATACTGCTCGGCAATTGAATTTGCTACTTTTTTTGAAACTCCTTCTCGCAAAGCATATTCGGCTCCGATAAAACCTTGTAGTTCATCAAATTCGCCTACCATGGAAGTCAGCAAATCGGCTTTGGCTAGCTTAGCGGCTTCAGTTACGACTTTTGTGTCTTGTTCGGAAAAAGCTAATTTTTCAGCTATCTTTTTAACTAAGAATTGCAAGCGTTTTGTTTTATCAAGCAAAGTTCCCAGATGCTTGTGAAATACTATGCCATTTAAAGCAGAAACGCGGCTGCTAAGTTTTTGCCGAGTGTCTTCTTTGAAATAAAACTCACCGTCTTCGAGCCTCGCCTGTATTACTTTTTCATGTCCGCCCTGTATTAATGCTTTTTTTTGGGGGTCGCCGTTATGAACGACTAAAAAAGAGTTTGTTAATTTTTTAGTTCCGCCCTTAGTCTGAATCGGAAAATAGCGCTGGTGCGATTGTAAAACAGTCTCTACGACTTTCTGCGGCAGTTTTAAGAATTTCTTATCAAAATTTCCCACTAAAGTTGAAGGCTTCTCAACTAAATTGACAACTTCGCAAAATGTTTCTTGAATTCTCGGGTCAGTCATATCCACCCGGCCATTTTTAAGGTTTTTCATGGACCGCTCGATAGTTCTTGCCCGCACTTCTTGGTCAACCTCGACTTTGGCTTTTCTCATTGTCTGCTTGTAATCAGAAGCTTTATTTATTTTTATCGCTTTGGGATAAAGTAAACGGTGCCCGTAAGAGATATTAGAAGCAGTAAGTGAGCCCAGCTTGAACTTTATAACCTTACTTCCCAGCATTGCTACAATCCAGCGAATTGGCCGGATAAAACGTATATCGTCTTCCCAGCGCATTGTTTTTTTGAATTCAAGCGAGAGAATTAATTCCGGGAGTTCCCTTTTTAGCACGACTTCTGATGGCTCACCCGGTTTTGTAGTCACAGCAAACAGGTAATCGCCCTTCTGTGTTGACTCGACTCTTAAATCGTCTACCTTGACTCCTTGAGCTTTGGCAAAGCCAAGGGCCGCCTTTGTAGGTTTGTTATCCTTAAAAGCAAATTCAGTCGGTGGCCCTTTTACTTTTTTGCTAATAACATCGTCTTGTTTTCGGGGAAAGTCTTTTATTAAGACACTAAGCCGCCTTGGAGTCCCCAGAACACTTACATTTTCATCTGTGAACGAGAAATGTTTTAGCTCCTTTAGTTCAATGAAAGAAACGTAGAGCTGCTCCATCGCCTGGTTAAAATCGGCAGACGGTATCTCTTCAGTTCCGATCTCCAGTAGAAAGTCAGTTGTTAGTTGTTCGTTGTTCGTTGTTCGACTAATAATCATTTAACGCTGACCTCTAGCTAACGGAAAGCCTTTTTCCTGTCGTTGATCTACATACATCGAAGCGCATTTTCGAGCCAAGTCTCTGACCCGGCCAATAAATCTCGGCCGCTAACTAACACTTATTGCTGCCCTGGCGTCAAGAAGATTGAAAGTATGAGAGCTTTTTAATGTGTAATCATAAGCAGGCAAAAGCAAAGACTTATCTAGTAGATTATTAGCTTCATGCTCGTAGCTTTTGAAAAGAGAAAAAAGCATCTTGGTATCGGCTTCGTCGAAATTGTACTTGCTCCATTCATACTCTGCCGTTTTATGCAGCTCTGCATACTTAATATCGTCGAGCCAATTCAAATCAAAGACGCTGTCTTTGTCCTGAATGTAAAGAGCTATACGCTCTAAACCGTAAGTAAGTTCAGCTGAAATTACTTCTAAGTCAATTCCGCCAACTTGTTGAAAGTAAGTAAACTGAGTTATTTCCATTCCATCCAGCCATACTTCCCAACCCAGCCCCCAGGCGCCTAAAGTCGGAGACTGCCAGTCATCCTCAACGAAACGGACATCGTGCTCCTCTGTATTGATCCCTAAAAATTTTAAGCTATCTAAATAGACTTGCTGCACGTTTTCAGGAACCGGTTTTAATATGACTTGGAATTGATAATAATGCTGAAGCCGGTTGGGATTTTCTCCGTAGCGGCCGTCGGTCGGCCTTCTGGTCGGTTGAACGTAGGCAACATTGTACGGTTCGGGGCCCAATGAGCGGAAAAAAGTTTGAGGACTAAATGTAGCAGCCCCGACTTCCAAATCATACGGTTGCACAATAAGACAACCGTAATCCGACCAGTACTGCTGAAGTTTTAAAACTAACTGTTGAAAGTTCATTCGTTTTGTAGCTTTCTGTTATCTATTAGCCAATCGCCTTCATACTTAATAACCTTAAACCACCATTTATTTGTAAATTTTTCTCCCGTCAAGTCTTTTCCGACTTCTTCGCCGCTTATCTCATAAACTTTCTCTGATTTAGCTTCAGTCTTTGTTATCTTAAAATCAATTAAGTAAGCATCTGTTACGCCAAATTCAGTTTCCGGATCGAATACCTTTCCATAGTCCGGCGTGATATACCGGCGCATCTCCGCTCCGCTTTGGTTAATCCTCGCTTGCTCGAATGAGCGAACTGTTTTCTCTGCTTCCTTTTTTTCCGTACTTTGCTGTTGTTTCAGTTTCTGCTTCTTTTTCGTATCTTCTTCTTTTTTGACCTTTTCGATCAAAGTCTTTATCTTATTGATAGCCTTAAAAACATTTTCAGACAAACCATCATCTATAAAACTCGCTTCAGCTACAAATTTAGAGGTCGCCGCTTCGGCATCATCCGAGATTTTTCTTATTTTACTATAATCTTCGTTTTTTACTTGGACAGCTTCTTTTTGCAGAATAAGTTTCAAGAGGTAGATATATTTACTATATTTTTCGATACCCGCTAATAATGTCTCTTTATTGTCTTCGTATTTTTCAGTTACTTCCAAGTTGATAACTTCGGTCTGTTTCTCAGCTAAGAACTCACTAAAACTTGTTATCTCGCCTTCAAAATTTTCGAGGTCACTCGGATATTTAACAGAATTCAGACTGTCTGAGAGCTGCTCACTTCGATTCTTAACTTCTATCCAAACAGTTTTTAAGTTCTTTTCAGTGTCTTTCTCCTGCTTTTTCTGGTAATAAATGTAGCCGGTAGCACCACCTGCACCTAAGATTGACAATAGTAAAATGATTATCAGAGGAACCAAAAAAGCCGCTCTTTTATAAAATGGCTTTTGGGCAGAATCAGGCAGGAGAGATTCAGACGCCTCTTCTTCATTTCTTGTTGCAATTAATTCGTAACCGCAAAACGGGCATTTTTCCTGGCCCGTTTCTAGTGGCTCCTGGCATCCTGGACAATAGTTCATCAAGAATAAAGTTAACACAAAATTGATAGAATTTGGTAGTTCTCAGCTAATAATTAAGCCATATAAAATGTCTAAATATTTGATTTTTTAACAAGCAGGTTTTGTGCCCCTTGCGCGAATAGTAAACGTTTGAAAGGTAAAAACCTTTATGTTTTGTATCATTTTTTTATAAGTAAGTTCGAATCCCACTTCCGTGACTATGGCCTAAATTTCGATTTCATAGGCTAAATTTGAAACTCCCCAGCACTTACTTTGAAAAAGTTAGTGCTGGGTCAAACATCAAATTTGCAGCCCTGCCTGCCGGCAGGCAGGCGTATTCAACCTCATTTAGGCACATGTTACTCAGATGGGATTTCGCAACTTACTTATTGGGATTGAAAAACCCAAAAACTTATTAAGACACAAATGACCCGCTTGTTTGGGGTATAAACCCCAAAAAACATATTGACATAGACTCAAAACAATCTGCTTATAGGAGAGAGAAAACCCCTCTTTGACAAACAATTCATGGTCTGGTTTATATTACTGACATAATTTTTTAATTAGTTTTTTCGCCTTTCAATTTCAAGCGGGCTCTTTGCAGGGCGTTGTCAATGGATTTATGTGACAGCTGCATTTTAACAGCTATATCTTGGTAAGAATCACCCTGCATAAGTAAGCGAAATGCTCTTCTTTCAATTATTGAGAGATCTTTAATTCGCAATAATACAGTCACGAGTTCTTCCTTTAAAATGAGCTTTCGCAAAGGGTCATTAACAGTATTCGGGGGTCTTAAGCTCTTGTCATTTTCAGAAGAATTTTCTGGGGTTTCTAAAAAAGAATAATTATGTAAAGGTGTGTGTTTTGGGCCAGCTGCACACTTAATAGCTGAAAAAATCTGGCGCTCAACGCAAATCTCAGCAAATCCTTTGAAATCTAAGTTCTTATCTGCCTTATAATCACGAATAGCCTTGAACAATCCGATACGTAACTCTTGGAAGACATCTTCGGAA
>JAUUWJ010000047.1 GCA_030589175.1 Actinomycetes bacterium | reverse complement strand
CAACAGCTATCGGCAGTTTGCCGTTTACAAATCCTGATGAAGCAGCGGATTTGATGATTGATAATCTTAAAGAAATTCCCGCCTGGCCCCAGCTTCCAAAACGCAGTTTCAAAGAAAATATGTACGCACAATATAGCGAGGGCTTTCCGGCTGTCGAACTTGACGAGAAAGAAGAGCGCATTTACTTCAATACAAGTCATATCGAAAAATTAGAAGAGTTCTATCAAAAGTACTTAGACCAGGATCTCGAATATTTTAAGATCTCACAAGATTATGCTGCCGGACTGTATTCATTTTTAGATAAGGTCCAAACAAGAGCAAAAAAACCTGAAATTTTAAAAGGACAGGTAACGGGTCCTATATCATTTGGCTTAACCGTTCGCGATGAAAATAATAAAGCCATTATATATAATGAGCAGTTCGCAGATGTAATTGTAAAAGGATTAAGCACGAAAGCTCGTTGGCAGGAAAGTGTTTTCAAGAAAAGCTCGCCTCAATCAAAAACAATAATATTTTTCGACGAGCCTTATTTAGTCTCAATAGGCTCCGCTTTCGTAGCTTTAGACGAGAAAACCGTGCTTAAATTTTTGGATGAATGTTTCGCGGCCGTAGAAGGCTTAAGCGGAATTCATGTATGCGGCGGTACGGATTGGGACCTTATCATGCAAACAAAAGTAGATATCATTCATTTTGACGCTTACGAATTTTTTGAAAGCATGACGTTATATCCTGACCAACTAAATGAGTTTTTAGAGCGCGGCGGTATTCTAGACTGGGGAATAACTCCTCACGCTTCAAAAAATATCGAATCGGAAAGTGGGGACTCATTATTCAAGCAATTGTCCGAAAAAATTAATAAAATGGTAACTCTCGGCGTTGGTGAGAAAAAATTGCTTGAACAAAGTATCATTGCTCCAAGTTGCGGCGCGGGTTCGTTAAGCGGGGTAAATGCAAAGAAAGCGTTGACGCTTACGAAAGATGTTTCAGAGTTGTTTCGAGGTCGCTTTTTTGCTTAAATGGAAAAGCGGATAGCAGACAGTTGACTGTAGAAATTTTGGGAATAACTGTATTTCCTGCATCTATAATCAAGGTCGACAACCTGAATTTATCATGACAACAAAAGTAATAGATAATAAACAGACTAAAAAAATACTTGAGAAATTCGAAGGCAAGAAAGGCAGTCTTATCCCTATCTTGCAGGCTGTTCAAGAAAAATACGGTTATCTTCCCGAAGATATACTAAGGCAAGTGAGTACAAAGACCGGCATTCCAACATCGCAAATATTTGGAGTGACTACTTTTTATGCCCAATTTCGTCTGCAGCCACGCGGAAAACATACTGTAAGGGTCTGTCACGGAACAGCATGTCACGTAAGTGGAGCGGAGCAGTTAAGTGAAGCAATTGAATTCGAGCTTGGCATAAAAGATAAGGAAACGACAGAAGACCGTCTTTTTACATTGGAATCCGTTGCTTGTTTGGGATGTTGTAGTTTAGCTCCGGTCATGGTTGTTGGCGAACATACATATGGCCGCTGCAGCCCCGATAAAGCGGCAAAGATTCTTAGAAAAGTCAGAAAAGAAGAAGGCAAAGAATAATGAGTAAAAAAGTAGTTGTAGGCTATGGCAGCTGCGGTATAGCTGCTGGCGCCAAAGAAATACACGACATATTAGATGATGAGCTGAAAAAGCTTAATAATGGCTTTAAGCTGGATATTACCAGCTGCATGGGTATGTGCTACCGAGAGCCGATGGTTGAAATAATCGACGATGATAAAAGTTACGTTTACGGCGATGTAAACAAACGAGTCGTAAAGCAATTAATCGATAAGCATATTAAAGGCGGAGAAATATTTAAGGATAAGCTGGTAATTTCTTCGGATGTCAAAACCGACGACGAAACCTTTTTATCTCAGCAAACTCGCCTTGTTCTAAAAAATTGCGGAAAAATCAACCCAGAGCGTATCGGTGATTATTTAGCTCAAGGCGGCTATGAGTCAACAAAGAGAGTTCTCACTTCAATGAAGCCTGAGGAAATAAGAGAATTGGTTCTCAAATCCAACCTTCGTGGCAGAGGCGGCGCTGGTTTTCCTACGGGAATGAAGTGGAATTTTGCTGCTGCAAATGAAGCAGAACCTAAATATTTTATCTGTAATGCCGATGAGGGAGACCCGGGTGCTTTTATGGACCGCTCAGTTTTAGAAGGAGACCCTCACGCGGTTTTGGAGGGCATGATAATAGGCTCCTTCGCTATTGGCGCTGCACATGGCTACATATACTGCCGGGCCGAATATCCATTGGCAATTAAAAGGCTTAATATTGCAATTGAACAGGCAAAGGAGAAAGGATTTCTCGGCAAGAATATTCTCGGCTCGGGACACGACTTTGACATAACTATCAAGGAAGGCGCGGGAGCTTTTGTTTGTGGAGAGGAAACCGCCTTAATAGCTTCAATTGAGGGATATAGAGGAATGCCCAAGATGCGCCCACCATTTCCGGCAAATTCCGGACTTTGGGAAGCGCCTACAATCATAAATAATGTAGAAACTTTGGCTTCTGTTTCTAAAGTGATTCAAATGGGGCCGGAAGAATATGCAAAGATGGGGCATGAAAGAAGCGGTGGCACAAAAGTCTTTGCGGTTACGGGCAAAGTTAAGAGAAGCGGCCTTGTAGAAGTGCCTATGGGTATTACCTTAAAAAAACTGATTTTCGATATAGCCGGCGGCATACTTGATGACAAAGAGTTTAAAGCAGTTCAGCTGGGAGGACCGACCGGGGGTTGCCTGCCTTATGATTTACTTGATACTCCCGTTGATTATGAGTCATTGATGCAAACGGGAGCGGTTGTCGGTTCGGGAGGACTGGTAGTAGCCGATCATTCGACGTGTATGGTAGATATGGCTCGTTTCTTTTTAGGTTTTGCTCAAAATGAATCTTGCGGAAAATGTACTCCCTGCCGTATCGGCACAAAGAGGATGTTGGAAATTTTGAATGCAATAAGTGAAGGCCGAGGAGTTGAAGAACATCTTGATGAGCTCAAAGACATAGGTGCTAAGGTAAAGCAAGCTTCGCTTTGTGCTCTAGGCGGCACAGCTCCTAATCCTGTGTTAACAACGATACGTTATTTTGAAGATGAGTATATTGCTCACATAAAAGACAAGAAATGCCCGGCAGGCGTTTGCCGAGAATTGATAACTATTATGATTGATGACTCTTGTACGGGCTGCGAAATATGCAAAAAAGAGTGTCCGCAAGATGCAATATCTGGCGAACGCAAAAAACTTCATAAAATTGATGAAGAAAAGTGTATTCAGTGTAAAATATGCTTGGGTAGTTGTCCTTTTGATTCAATTTATGCAGAGTAAGCGGCTTTGCCATCGCTGATAGCTGATTGTTCATGGCAGATGGCAAATAATTGTGATAAAATCTGCTATCGTATTTATAAGAATTAACTATAAGCTATAGGCTATAGGCTATTGGCCATAAGCTACCGAACGAAGTGAGGTTTAATGGAAGTAATAGCTGAGAGAATTACGGTCACGACAAAAAGAATTGCTCAAGCGATGAAGGAGCGTGAAATTGCTCCAATCCTAGAACTGGCAAAAGTTCAAGATAAAGCCGGTTGTGACTATATTGATGTTAGCATCGGGCCGGCGACAAAAGACGGCGATGAATTAATGGCGTGGCTCGTCGAAAATATTCAGAAAGAAGTCAAAACGCCTTTGTGCTTAGACACTTCCAACATTTCTGCTATGGAGGCGGGATTAAAGGTTCATCAAGGAACTCCCATAATCAACTCTGCGTCGGGCCAGGCCGGGCGCAAGGAAGAAATGTTTGAGCTAGCTGCTAAAAATAACGCCAAGATAATAGCTCTTTGTATGACAGATGATGGGCTTCCGCGTGATGCAGATGAGCGCTGTATGATTGCTTTTGACTTGATAAGTACAGCCCAAACATTGGGAGTTCAAGCTCAAGATATCTTTCTTGATCCCTTGATTTTGCCGGTTTCTGTCCAACAAGAACAAGCTATGAAATCAGTTGAGTCTATTAGAATGTTTAAAGAGCTTACAGATCCGCCGGCAAAATCAGTGGTCGGACTTTCAAATATTTATAATAGTTGTCCGGAAGAGGTTAAGCCTTGGATGGGTGGTACATACTTGGCTTTGTTAGAAGAAGCCGGCTTGACTACGGCAATTGCTGATCCAGGCGACAAACAACTATTTGATATTTATGAAAAAGCCAAGAAAACAATAAGCGGTCAAAGCCTAGAAAATAGTGATGCTGAAAAGATTTCAAAGACTTTGAAAGTTCTTAAGGCCGAAGACTTGTTTTCTGCTTCTTACCTAAATTAGATTTAAATATTCATTATCGAGATTAAACATTTTTTTGAATGGCTTGAATCTGCATGCTTGTTTAAACGTTTTATTTGAAGGGAATTAAATCCTTAGCAAGCAAGAGGCTATAGGCTATTAAGAAAATCGGTAAGCTTTTCATATATTTAGCAGCTGGCATTCCATACACAAAACTCTTGACATTAATTAGTACTCGCTTATAATTAGTCTCTGCTGACTAACAAATTAGCACTCTTATAGTTAGAGTGCTAAAAATACCAATTTTTGGTTTTTAAGGTTTAGTCAATATATAAATAATTAGTTTAAGGAGGGATTATATGAAACTCAAACCATTAGGAGATAAAGTTGTAGTCAGGCGTTCTGCTGCAGAAGAAAAAACAAAAAGCGGCATTGTATTGCCTGAGAGTGCAAAAGAGAAACCGCAAGAGGGAGAAATCCTAGCCGTCGGTTCCGGAAAGACGGAGGACGGCAAGACAGTTGCCTTGGAAGTAAAAGTAGGCGATAAAGTAATTTACAAAGATTATTCTGCAACGGAAGTCAAAGTTGGCGGCGAAGAACTTCTGATTTTAAGTGAAAGTGATATATTAGCCGTCGTAAAATAAACGATTGCTCAGCAGCTACTCATAAAAGTTGCTGAATTAATTAACAAAGGAGAATTATTTATGACAAAAGAATTGAAATATGATGAAATAGCGCGAAGAGCGTTAGAGGCGGGCGTTAATAAGCTCGCTGATGCGGTTAGGGTGACATTGGGTCCTAAGGGGCGCTATGTTGTATTAGATCGCAAGTTCGGCACTCCTACTATTACTAATGACGGAGTAACTATTGCTAAGGAAATCGATGTCGAAGATACTTTTGAAAATCTCGGCACGCAGCTTGTTAAGGAAGTAGCTACAAAAACTAATGATGTAGCCGGCGATGGTACGACTACAGCTACTTTACTGGCTCAGGTAATTGTAAGAGTAGGTCTGAGAAACGTAGCAGCAGGAGCGAATCCATTGGCTCTAAAACGGGGTATTGATAAAGCGGTTGAAGTAGCTGTTGGCGAATTCGAAAAGGTGTCAAAGCCAATTGAAACCAGAGACCAAATTTCTAACGTAGCTGCCATATCAGCTGCAGATGAGAGTATCGGTAAACTGATTGCCGATGCTATGGAAAAAGTAGGAAAAGACGGTGTTATTACTGTCGAAGAATCTCAGACTATCGGAACTTCTTTAGAAGTTGTTGAGGGCTTACAGTTCGACAAAGGTTATCTCTCCCCTTATATGGTGACTGATACTGAAAGAATGGAAGCTGTCCTAGAAGACGCTTATATTCTTATTGCTAATCAAAAGATAACGGCAGTTGCCGATCTTCTTCCGATTCTGGAAAAGGTCATGCAAGCCGGAAAACCTTTGCTTATTATTGCTGAAGACGTTGAAGGTGAAGCCTTAGCGACTTTGGTTGTTAATAAGATCAGGGGTACTTTTACCGGTTTAGCTATAAAGGCTCCTGGGTTTGGCGATAGGCGCAAAGCGATGCTTGAAGATATTGCTATTATCACCGGCGGGCAAGCCGTTACTGAAGAGCTTGGTATAAAGCTTGAGAATGCAGAAATGGATATGCTTGGCCAGGCAAAAAGAGTGAAAATTAGCAAAGATGAGACAGTTATCGTCGAAGGTAAAGGAAGTACTGACTCGATAAAAGGCCGCATAAA
>JAUUWJ010000082.1 GCA_030589175.1 Actinomycetes bacterium | reverse complement strand
TTTGCCATTGTCAGTAACATCTTCTTCTCCTATTTGCTCGGAACTAACAAATCAGTCAATTTACTTATTGCTTTGTCAAAATTCTGTTTGCCTATCTTTTCTGCTTCTTTTGTTTTATCAGACGTTTTCTCTATTATATTTTTCGCTTCTTTTTGAATCTTAGCCTTTTGTTCCTTAATATAATTTTCTACTTTTTTTCTTACATCAGTTTCAGCTTGGGGTTTTTGCTTTTCTACTTCTTCTTTGGCCTCAGCAACTACTTTATCCGCTTTTATTTGAGTTTCAATTACTTTCCTTTTTATTCCAATTTCTCTTTCTCTTATTAAAGATAGGTAGGAACTGTCTTCCTTGACAGCTTTTCGATGAAGTTGAAGTTCTTTGATAGCTTCAGGATCAAGACTGCTACTGCTATTAGGCTCTTTGACAGCTTTTTGGTGGGCTTGAAGTTCCTTTATAGCTTCAGGATCAAGACTGCTATTAGGCTTTTTTAGCTCTTTTTCTTCATTTGTCATAGTTCAACCTAGCATAATTTAGCAAATTTCTATTCCTGCTGCAAGGGTTTATTGCATTTTTGTTGGCGCTTTCTAAATAACCTTGCTTTTTCACAAATACTGCAGGTGCACGCTTTTAATGCCAATCCTTAAAACTGCATGCAGTTCTTCCTATACAAGCAATAACATTTTCTACCATATTTAGCAATAAACAACCGCCCTGTTAGCACCGTATCTTCACCCTATAGAATTTATATCTTATTTGCCGCCATTATATGCCCAAAACTATTAATTAGATTTTTCCGCTTTAAGCAACCAACCTATTAGTATTAACGCTTGACAATTATGTAAATACCACTAGAATATTAAAAATATTCCAGATATTTCCAATTTACCTCTTGACTAATTGACAAACGGTTTGTACAATGCCAGGTATATATAATAAAAATACATTAAGCGCTTGCTTAACCACCTAGCAAACATCGAAAAACTGAAGGGAGTTTTTACTATTATATCTAAGATTATTAAGACAAAAAAGAGTCTAAAAACGACAACAAGTCTGACTCTAATAGCAGCCATAGTTTTCACCAGTGTGCTGTCTATCGCAGCACCGCCTAAAGCTATAGCAGCTCCTGCCCGCAAAGATTTAAAGGGTGTAAGAATTGTAGTCGATCCGGGTCACGGAGGCCATGACGGAGGTGCTATTGCCCCTAACGGCCTGCAGGAGAAATTTGTAAATTTCAGTGTCTCAAGACATCTGGCGAACATGCTTAAGAAAGCCGGGGCAACCGTAACAATGACCAGGTCCAGCGATAAATTTATCTCTTTGCCCGGTAGAGCCAATATTGCAAATAAAGCTAAAGCTCATCGTTTTATCTCTGTTCATCAAAATAGTGCTCCCAGAAAAGGAGTAATGGGTACCGAGACTTATTTCTATCATAAGCGAGCGGCAAAGCTGGCCAAGTTCGCCCAGAACGAGCTTCTTAAGTATCTCAAATATCCCAACAGAGGCGCCCACAAAGCGGCATTTGCAGTCATAAGAAGAACAAATATGCCGGGTATCTTAACCGAAGCCGCTTTTATGTCAAATCCGCGAGAAGCTAAAAGGCTACAATCAAGTACGTACCGTCAAAGACAGGCTTTCGCCATTTTTAACGGTATAAAAAGAGATTTAGGACTAAAGTCTGATCCTCTTCCAAGAGACTTGGGATTAAAGTCTGATCCTCTGCCAAAGTCTGATCCTCTGCCTTCGCCTCTGGCTCAGAAAAAGCCTCTAAATTACGAACCTGCAAATTTACAGGTCCAGTTTACCGACATGTTCGGCGTTGTTGAAAACAGCAAGATAGAATCCATAGTTTATGTTCCTTATGTGTCAGGAAACAACAAAATTATTTCCGTCAGAAATGTTGGCAAAGGACCAGCTTCTCCTTCAATAATATTTAAGGACTTGCTGGGAAACAAGGTCAAGAAAATAAAGCCTTTTATTAACGCGAAAGATACGTTTAGCTTTTATCCCCGAAATATTGTGAATAATGCTTTTATTGGCTCAATTGACATAATAGAGCCGTCCAGGAAAATGAGCCAAGGATTAACAGCGGCTCTGGCATCGATTATTGTTCAACCGATAATCGGAATCGGAGCAGGCTACGGAAAATAAGATTACAAGCTGTAATTATTTTTAAGTGCTAATACGCGGGCCGTAGGGCGTATCTTTTATTTGAAGCCCTATTTTTCGTAGCTCATCTCTTATTTTATCTGCTTTTTCGAAATCTTTTTTCTCTCTAGATTGCGTGCGAATATCTAGAATTTCTTTTTCTAAATCTTCTCTATCATCAGTTGTCGCTTCTTTTCCGCTGATTTCCTTGTATGCGTTTTTCAGTCCTTCCAAGTTGATTTCGGCCTTTACCTTAAACGAAAAACCTAGTAATTCGGTCGATCCGACAATAGCGTCATAAGCGACTCTTAGCTGCTTTAAGTTCTCTTTATTAAGTTTGGGCTCAGAATCGAGCAAAGTATTTACTTCTTTTATCAAATTAAAAATTGTAGATATAGCGATTGGCGTATTGAAATCATCGTCCATAGCAGCTTCAAAATCATTTTTAGTCTTATTTGCCGATTCTGATAAGTTAAATTTCTCCGTATCGGCATCTTTTTCTTTCTGGCCGCTAAGAACATATTCAAGGCGTTCGGTTACTTCGATTATTCTTTTGTTTGCCGAAGCCGCCTCCTCCATCTTTTCATCATTGTAACTAAGGGGGCTGCGGTAATGCGTTGAGAGAAACAGCATTCTTAAATCATTTCTCAGGTCATTCAAACGACCTTTATACTGCTCTTCCAGATCCTTAATTAATATTACGTTTCCTACGGATTTAGCCATTTTTTCTTTTTCGATATTTAAAAATCCATTGTGGAGCCAATAACGGACAAAGGGCTCTTTGCCGCAGTATCCCTCGGCCTGAGCAATTTCGTTTTCGTGATGGGGAAATATCAAGTCCTGCCCGCCGCCGTGAATATCAAAGCCAAATTTCAAGTATTGCATCGACATCGTCGAGCATTCGATATGCCAACCCGGGCGGCCGTCTCCCCAAGGTGAGGGCCAAGCCGGCTCACCTTCCTTGGCTTTTTTCCAAAGGGCAAAATCCATCGGGTGTTTTTTACGCGGGTCGACTTCAACCCTGGAGCCCGCAATCATTTCATCCAGACTGCGCTTGGAAAGTTTCCCGTATCCTTTAAAAGCTTTAACAGAATAGTAAACATCACCATCAACAACGTAAGCCAGACCGTTTTCGATTAATTTCTCAACAACTTTGATCATATCGTTTATATGCTCAGTAGCTTTTGGCTCAACGGTCGGTTTTTCAACACCCAGGATTTTCATATCTTTATGAAAAGCTTTCGTATACTTTTCGGCAATTTTTTCAGGAGTCGCGTTTTCTTCTGCCGCTCGCTTGATAATCTTGTCATCAACATCGGTTAAATTTCTAACGTAATTTACCTCATAACCTTTAAATAACAGAAACCTAAAAATGGCATCAAAAGCTATGTAAGCACGGGCATTGCCGATATGGATATAGTTGTAGACCGTAGGCCCACAGACATACATCGAGATTTTGCCCTTTTCTCTCGGCTTAAAATCTTCTTTTTTTCCCGTTAAAGTATTGTAAACTCTCATAATCTAGTTGTTGGTTGTTAGAACTTGGTTGTTGGATAAAAATGCTTTAACTATCCATTCGTTACTAATAACTAATAACTAATAACCAAAAACTAACAACTATTTATTAATTAACGACTTTCCCGTCATCTCTTTTGGTTTTTCTATTCCCAGTATATCTAACATTGTAGGAGCGATATCGGCCAGGATGCCATCTTCTCTCAACTTTAAATCGGGTTTTCTGGGCCCGTTAATCATTAAAAAAGGAACTTTGCTTGTCGTATGAGCGGTATAAGGCTTGTCGGTAGACGCTTCGAACATCTTCTCACTGTTACCATGATCCGCCGTAATCAAGATAATGCCCTCTTTCTTTTTTACAACTTCTATGATCTTGCCTAAATTTGTATCAATAGCCTCAATTGCCGCTTTCGCTGCTTCAAAGATGCCCGTGTGTCCGACCATGTCCGGGTTAGCAAAATTCAAAATGATGATATCAAACTTATCGGAGTTGATTTGTTTAACTACCTCTTCTGTTACTTCATTCGAGCTCATTTCGGGCTTCAAGTCATAAGTTGCAATTTTTGGAGAGGGGATAAGCAACCGGTCTTCTAAAGGCCTTTTAATTTCTTCGCCCCCGCTGAAGAAAAAAGTTACGTGAGCATATTTTTCGGTTTCGGCAATCCTAAGCTGAGCCAAATTGTTCTCGGCCAGGACGTCAGCCAGAATGTGCTTTGGCCGGCTTGGCGGAAAAGCAACGGGAATATCATATGTTTCGTCGTATTGAGTCATCGAGGCAAAAAAAACATGGTGAGGGTGAGCTCCGCGGTCAAACTCAGCAAAATCGGGGTCGATAAAGGCTCTGGTTATCTCCCTGGCCCTATCCGGACGAAAATTAATAAATACTACAGAATCATTTTCCCTAATCTCTAGTCTCTGACCTCTAACCTCTATTATCGTTGGCTTTACAAACTCGTCCGTCTCGTCCCGAGCATAAGCCATCTTTATTGCCTCAGTACCACTAGAAGCTTCATAACCTTTGCCACAAACCATTGCTTCATAAGCCTTTTGGACTCTGTCCCAACGATTATCTCTATCCATAGCATAATAA
>JAUUWJ010000052.1 GCA_030589175.1 Actinomycetes bacterium | reverse complement strand
TGATGGGAGAGGACATTTAATCATTGTCTCATAAGGTAAAGCTACACAAGGAAGACACCTTCGGGTGTCTTCCTTTTATTTACTTAAGTGACAAAATCTACCATTGTCTCATAAGGTAAAGCTACACAAGGAAGACACCTTCGGGTGTCTTCGCAATTATAAGGTATTATCGACAAAATGAACATTTTTGTTAAATAGAAAGTGCTTAAGCATTTCTTTATCTTGCTAGAGGCCGCAGGATTTGACCTAGAATCCTCTAAAGCACCTACTTCAGATATTCGTTTGAGTAAATCTAAATAATGTTCTGAAATATATGTTTGCTAACTATCGTAAAGATTTCCAAAGAAGGGCTGTAGAAGAACGACGGTTTATATATTTATTTTATCTAACCGGTTCCGGTTTCCACTCCCATTTAAGTAGTTTATCAAGATTCTTAATTGCCGGGCCAAAACCATCGCCTCCCGGTTCGTGACAACTCTGGCAGCTATCGGGAGCATGGCAGCGCTTGCATTCTTTTAAGCCGTACGGACGTTGACCTAAAACAACATAAGCATGTAGCTCTTGCCATTTATCGGAATGAGGGGCAGTACTGGTATGGCAGCGCTGGCAAGAACTGTAATCGTCAGGATGGCAACGCCAGCAAATCGGATTATTTGTGTTCTCAACTGATTTGCCATGAGTTTTCTTCCACTCCGGCATCTGGTGAGGCATCTCGGTACCGTGATGTTCTGTACAGCGATTGGTTGGGTGGCAGCCCCGGCAGTTAGTTAAGGCTGTAACCATTGTTTTAAGCTTATCGCGTTTCGGTTTTCGCATTTTTTCTCCAATATCTTTTACGTGACAAAGGTTGCATCTAGCAGGTGCTTTGCTATCGTCGTGACAAACAAGACACTTGTTCATACTTGGCTCGGTTTTTAACCTGGATTCTTTACCGTGACCTACATTGCCGTGACAGCTAGAACAGCTGTCGCCGAGAAATTCCTTATGGCTGACTCTTACATTGTATTGAACAACGGTATCTTTAGATATTGCGTCATGGCATCTAAGACAGGAACGATTACTAATCTCGCTGCTTGGTTTGTCGGTCTTTTTAGTTGAAGAAACTATTGCTTCACGTAAGTAGTTAAGGCGGCGCATACTGATGCCTGTAAGGCCGGGTGTCTGGTGGCAACCGCTACAATCCACTTTACGATGACTAGATGTCTTCCAGCCTTTATAGGCGGTCTGCATCAGGTGGCACTTAGGGCAAAATGAAGGACGGGAGACGTAGTAGTCACTGCCAATAAAAAAGGTAAGGGTAATAAGGATTATAAAACCCCAACTTAAAAAAAACATATGAGGCTTTACTCTTTTAAAAGATGGTTTTTCATCTGATTGTTGTTCATGTTTTGTAGCCGCTTCTTCAGATTTTGGAGAAAGCTCGTCCTCGATATCCTCTATAAAAACCACTTTCTTAGTCCAGCGCTTGCGGGCACTTGCAATTATAGGAACAACAATAACAATAATTAAGATTAGAGTTAAAAGCGTTATACCACCTACTACAACAGTCATGCGCCAATCAGCACTGGGATTGCTGGTAACTTGTCTTAGGCTTGCGACGAAATCGCCAGTGAGAGTTTTCCAAATTTTACTTATATATTTAAGAAATTCGGCCATTTATCAAGTCCTTTGAAATTTTTAAACTTCTCTTTATCGACAGGATGATTGTGAGTCTTGTGGCACTGGTAGCAACCTCTTTTCATATGACATTTGAGGCAAAGTTTTTCTCCCTTGTCTTTTTCAACAGCTGATGAATATGGATGAGAGTGTTTAGACAGCCAATCATCCGGATGGGGCATTTCTACTGCATGACAACCTTTGCAAAACTCTTTCAAGTGGCATTGATTGCATTGTTTCTTGTTTGCTTTAGCGTCTCTTCCGTGAGTAGGTATCCAATCCTCCGGATGAGGCATATTTATTTTATGGCACTTTAAACAGTCTTTTTCAGTATGGCATGCTGAGCACGTGTTCATATCAAGTAAGGCGTGGGTTTTGCGCCAATTTTTGCCATGAGCGATTTGCCAGGGGGTAGCCGTTCCTTGTTTGCTGTCGGGCACTTGCTTATGACAGAAGCTACATTCAGTACTTACATATTGCCTATGGTGGCAGTCTATGCACTTGTCCATTGAGCTTATGTTGCGAAAAGGGACGGCGTCTTTGTGTACTACACTATTGTGACAGTTGCCGCAGTTAAAACCTCCTTGCACGATTTCCGTGTAGCTGACGCGTATATCATTGACCGTTATAGATTGTTGGATTACTTTAGCGTGACAAGAGGTACAGCTACTGTTTGGCACCCTTGCAGAGATCGGGTTTTGATAGCTACCGGTAGTTTTAGCAAAAATCATACCAAGTAACATTAAGCGCTGGACTCCTTGACCTAAAAGGCCGGGTTTTTGATGACAACGTGCGCAAGGTATATTTCGATGGCTGGATTGTTTCCAAGTATAATACTCGTCTTGCATTTCATGACAGAGGCGGCAAAGAGACGGTGAAGGAGCAGTTGTAAAAAGGAGGCTTGTGAAAGTCATTAATATTATTACTAATAGAATGGACCATGTAATGTACTTGAAAGGCCCTAGCCGTCTTTTGGAAGATATTTGAAAATTTTTTATGTTTGTTTTTTTATCCCTGTTCTTCATTTATTTTGTTTTTTTAAGGTGTCATCTATTTTTCCGGCTACTGCTTTAGCAACTAGTAAAGTCATGTCTTTGAGAACATTATCTTTTCTTTTAGGAATGTGCTCGGTAAAACTACCATCAATTTCTATTGAATATTTGCCTTCAATCCAGCTTATAAGATATGAACCTCTATTGGATCCCATGCCTGTGTAAGCCTCCTTTTTTTCAAATGATATAGTTTTACGGTCTTCCGGGTAGTTTTCTAGCCATTTTTTAAGTTCTTCTGCGGCACTTTTAACACTAGAATGATAGGTAATATCCACGCGTACATTGTGGGGCAACTTGCCTTCAGCACTTAGCTTATAAATGCCCTCGGCTGCATAAGATTTAGCACCCGGCAACGGTTGTATAGCCACTACTGTGAATTTATTCAATCGCTCAGGCAGAAACTTTTGTGGATGAATTTTTGGTTTTAGCACAAATTCTTTTTTAGCTGTTTTTTTACTATCCTTTGATAATAAATTTTGAGGCCTTATGGTAATTATTTCTCGCAAAGATGTTGTTACACATCCTCCAAAAGAAAGAACAAAAGCTAGCATAAAAATAGCAATTATCTTCTTATCTGGGGACCAATTCTTAATACTCATAGAGATTCATGGTTAATGACTACTTATTATGGTGGGCTAAGTATAGCATCATTATTAAGGCCCTCTTTAACAAACTCTAGCTTACTATGCAGGATAAAATAACTAGCCTACTTATTTATTTTGGGAAGTTCATTACCAATTTCTAACTTAGCATTTGCCTGTTGCTGAGTTACTGGACGAAAACGGTACCATTGCCAAACCAGAATCATTAAAAGCGCTGTTAGAATTAAGATAAACACAATTGGGCTAAGTAGGTTTGAGACTTCGCTTAACGGTAATATTCCCAGAGCTATTCTTACAATCTGTACCCGGTTATTAAACTTATCGGCTACAACAAATCGGTCATTGCCTAGATAGCTAATACCGGCCGGATAGTAAAATTGCCCGTCTTCGCGGCCCCAGTCGCCTACGCTACGTAAATCTCGACCCTTTGGATCAAGCACGACAACTTTACCGGCAAAGGCATCAACTACATAGATATTACCTTTACTATCGGTTGCTAAGCCTGCCGGTAAACTGTACTTCCGTTTAGTATTTCGCGTTGCCTCGCCTTTTTTAAGTGGCTTGCCGCTAGTCCAAAGCGATTCACCATCTTTAGTAAATGCTTGAATTCTATAATTACCGGAATCGGCAACGATAATATTACCTTTACTTATTGCAATACCTGTAATGTAGTCAACTTTGCCTTTCTCTCTTCCTCTGCTGCTAAAGGACGTTAAGAGCTTACCGCTATTTGTGCCAATCATTACACCGCTTTTAGTGGCAATATACAGCCTGTTACCGTCTATTGTTATAGCTTGAGGAGAAGGAACTGCTATTTCCCAGAAAACGCTACCCTTGGGACTAAACATCACTACTTTGTCTAATTGGCTTACAGCAACGTAGGTAACTCCTCGGCTGTCGACGGCTATGGAATTGGGAAAGTAAAGCTGTTTTTTCCCTTTACCCTTCTTGCCAAACTTTTTAATAAATCTTCCGTTTGAAGAAAAAACCATAACCCTATGATTAAAAGTATCGGCAATGTAAATGTTACTCTTCGGACCGACAGCTGTTTCTACCGGTTTAGATAATCGTTGATTTTTATAGCCGTAAATCGACAATATGTGGCTGTAACCCGTTGGTCGAGCAGCTTTAACTGAACGAGGCGGCTTGGTTAGAAAATAATAAATAAATAACAAGGCAATTAACAGCATTACTGAAACAATAGTTATTGCAATCTGCCTTCTTGTCTTATGAGCTTTTTTAGATATTACTTTAACTTCCATTAAAACTCCTCTTTAGGTTTTGGTATATCTTTTTCCTTAACACCGAGCCGAATGAGCGACCTTCGAGCTTCTTCAAAATCGGGGTCATAAACAAGAGCGTCTTTGTACCAGGAAATTGCTTCCTTTCTATTTTCTAAATCTTCGTAAGCTCGTCCTATCTCATTCATTACATCACTAGCCAAAGGATCATAATCTAGAACTTTTTCATACGCTTCTATTGCCTTTTCGTAATCATTATTATCGTAATAAGCTTGGCCCATCTCAAAATAGGTTTTGGAGTAAAACGGACCAAGCTGTTTTTTAGCGGAAGCCGCCTTTTTTAGGTAGTTGATGGCATTTTTGAAATCACCGCTTTTGTTATAAACAGCGCCCATCAGGAAAGGAATCTCGGGGTTTGTTTTATCTATCTGACGCGCAATATTTAGTTGTTTTTTGGCATCTGCGTACCTCCCGACACTTGCGTAGGCTTTGCTTAGCTCAATGCGTTTCTTAGCTGATTTGGGATTTTTTCTAACAGCTACTTCAGTGTCGATTATTGCCTTTTCGGCCAAAGAACGCGGACCGCGCTTTGCATCGAATCTGTCAACTGTTGCCTTGATAATAAAACCAACTACAACAATTATGCTAACTATGATAAAAATACTTAGAATTCTATAAAAAGCCGTATTATCCAACCAGGCAAATCTGTTTTTTTGAATTTCCTTCTTTACTTTATCTGTTGTTGGTTGCTCACTCATATCTTACTCTCCTTAACCTTCCTTAGTTTTTTTATTCTTGTTTGCCTTTACGGAGAACGGCTGATTTTTTAAAATACCCTTTCCCCAGAAATCTTCAATTTTTTTACCCCTTACCGTTCCTTTGGTTTTGCCTTCTACGGTGATTATGACTTTATCAACCTTAGGGAACTGTGACATAGTATTAACAATAGCGGCTACCGCGAAGCCCTCTTGGCGTTCATAGACGATCTTTCCATCAAGAAAAGTGTGGTTAAAATTGACTGTAGCTATCTTTTTCTTAATAGCAACACCCAAGACGCGTGTTTTTGGATTAAATACCGGAATGAAAGTATTAACCATATCCTTTCGGGGCTGCCCGGTTACTAATCGTTCAATTGCTTTTTTAGGCATGTTATTTGTCTTTATAAAACTTATTTTTTGAGCAAGAAGATAACTATCTTTTTTGTTATATCTCATGACAGGATAGTAAATTGTAAGTGTTTGCTTAGGTTTCTGAAGCTTTTTTATGTCTTTATATGATAAATCGGGTACATTC
>JAUUWJ010000183.1 GCA_030589175.1 Actinomycetes bacterium | reverse complement strand
ATCTAGTGTCAACCGTCTAGTGTCCAGTGTCCGCTTTTCTTTTACTCTTTACCCTTTACCTCTTAACAGCTATTATTTATTTTATGGATCTTGCTGTCGTTATTCTGGCTGCCGGGAGCGGTACTAGAATGAAATCAAAACTACCCAAAGTTCTTCATCATGTGGCTGGTAAACCAATGGTCAGCCATGTGGTCAAAGAAGCCTTAAAATTAAAACCCTCGCGCTTAATTCTCGTATTAGCGAAAGAAAGCGAAAATTTTAAAGAGATTCTCGGCGACGATGTAGAGTTTGTCGAGCAGAAAGAGCAGTTAGGAACGGCTCACGCGGTCGGTCAAGCTCAACCCTTACTAAAAGACTTTAAGGGAAATGTTTTGATTTTATATGGCGACACACCTCTCATCCAATACCAAGAACTTGAGAAATTAAACGAATTTCATAATAAAAGCAAAGCGGCAGCAAGCGTTGTTACGGCTAAGCTTGATAATCCGAGCGGTTATGGCAGGATAATTCGCTCTGATAGCAAAATAGTAAGGATAGTAGAAGAGAAAGAGGCGAGCGAGAAAGAAAAAGCTATACAAGAAATAAATAGCGGCATGTACGTGATCGATAGCCGGATGCTATTTGAGAAGATTGAAAAGGTCCAACCGGATAATAATAAAAAGGAATATTATTTAACCGATGTTATCGGTATATTAGTCGACGAGGGTTTGGATGTAGGAGCATTTGAACTGGGAGCAGAGGAGGTTATGGGAGTCAATTCTCGCAAAGAGCTGGCGGCTGTGAGTCGTTTGATTAATCAACGGATTATTAATGAGTGGCTGGAGAACGGTGTTACAATTAACGATCCACAAACTGTCTATATTGAGAGTGATGTACAAATTGAGCCTGATTGCGTTGTGCAACCTCACACATTTTTGAAAGGTAACACGAAGCTTGGTTCCGATTGCGAAGTAGGGCCGTTTAGCCAGGTAATTGATTCTGAAATCGGAGATAAATCAAAAATTACGTTCTCTGTAATTGAAAAGGCGAAGATTAACTCACAGTCTGTAATAGGACCTTATAGTCATATCAGGCCGGGGACCGTTGTAGGCGAAAACAGCAAAATAGGTGCTTTTTCGGAGGTCAAGAACAGTCAAATAGGGGCGCGCTCGAAAGTACCCCACTTAAGCTATATCGGCGATGCTCAAATTGAAGAGGATGTAAATATTGGAGCTGGCTCAATAACTTGCAATTATGACGGCGTGAAAAAAGAGAAGACAGTTATTAAGAAAGGCGCTTTTATTGGGAGCGATACAATGTTTGTTGCGCCGGTAACTATTGGAGAGAACGCAGTAACAGGTGCCGGCTCTGTAATTACTGACGATGTTCCGGCTAACTCGCTTGGTCTTGAGAGATCCGAACAAAAAAATATAGCTGATTACGCAAAAAGGAAGAAAAAGAAAAAAACAGATAGTAGACAGTAGATAGTAGATGGTAGAATAATGATGAAAAAAGTGTTGGGTTTATTGATATAGCTGAAACTTATGCATGAGATACTTTATAGTTATTTGAATATTTTGATGGGCACTTTTTTGTCGAAACATCAGCAAACAACCAAGAACCAACAATTAACAACCAACAACGGGGGTTTCTTTGTCTCACGGAATTAAAAAAGAGTTAATGGTCTTTAGCGGAAGCTCCAACCCGGAACTCGCTGTTTCTGTCGCTTCCGATCTTAAGATTGGTCTTGGAAAGGTTGATCTCTCCCGTTTTAGCAACGGTGAAATTTATGCCCACTATCTTCAAAGTGTAAGAGGTGGAGACTTATTCATAATCCAAACTCTGGCTAATCGAGTTAATGACAGCTTAATGGAGCTGCTAATAATGATTGATGCGGCAAAAAGAGCCTCAGCTGACGCAATAACGGTAATTATTCCCCACTACGGTTATGCTCGACAAGATAAAAAAACCAAAGCTAGGGAGCCTATAACTGCTAAGTTGGTCGCGGACTTGTTAAGCACAGCAGGAATCGACCGGCTTGTATCTGTAGATTTACATGCCGGCTCAATTCAAGGATTCTTTAACGTTCCGGTTGATCACCTAACGGCAGTTGCTGCTTTATCAGACTACTTTAAGGATAAAAAACTAAAAGATTTAGTCGTAGTTTCTCCGGACGTCGGCAGAGTTAAGACAGCGAAAAAATTTGCTGATTATTTAGGGGCGGACTTAGCTATACTTCATAAGGCGCGCCCGAATCATAATAAAGCCGAAATCCACCATGTTGTAGGTGAAGTAAAAGGCAAGATCGCTCTTTTGGTTGATGACATGATCGACACGGCCGGAACGGTATGTGAAGCGGCTAGTGCGGTTGTAGAAAACGGTGCAACTGATGTTTATGCCGCTGCGACTCACCCGGTCTTAACGGGAAAGGCAATAGAGCGCCTTGAAAAATCATCAATAAAGGAAGTAGTCTTTAGTGACACAATTCCAATTGCCAAAGAAAAGATGATTAATAAGATCAAGGTATTATCGCTGGCTCACCTTATAGCCCTCACAATCAAAAATATCCACGATGACGGTTCCGTAAGCAAGCTTTTTCGCGGCGACGTGTAAAAGCGGATATTGGATATTAGATATTAGACGTTGGACTTAAAGCTATTAATACATAGTCAAAAACCAAAAACCAATGTCAAAAATCTAATATCTA
>JAUUWJ010000268.1 GCA_030589175.1 Actinomycetes bacterium | reverse complement strand
CAACCAATCCCTATCTCCTATCAACAATCTACCATCCACTATCTACTATCTGCTTTTCTACATATGTAATTTTGATAAAATGTTCATTATGCGTTTGGCCTTATCAGGTACATGTTTTAAGTCTTCTTTTAAGACAAATTTGCCGTCCTTAAGCAAAATTAGCCGCTCGGCAAAAGCAGCCGCTTTAGCGTCATGAGTTACCATAACTACGGTTTGCTTAAAATTTTGTGCACTTTGTTTTAATAGATTTAAGACTTGCAAGCTGTTGGCTGAATCAAGATTGCCTGTCGGCTCATCGGCCAAAATAACAGTGGGCTCTGTTATTAGAGCTCTGGCTATGGCCGCCCTTTGCTGTTCTCCTCCGGAAACTTGGTCAATAAAATGGTTACGCCTTGCCTCCAATCCGACCATTTTCAAAAGTTCATCAAGTTTTTTTCGATAATGCTTTTGATTTTTGTTGGCAATAATAATAGGCATTAATATATTTTCTTCCACAGTAAGAATTGGAAGCATATTAAAAAATTGAAATACGAAGCCAATATTAAAACGTCTCAAGCCGGTCAACTGTCTGTCTGATAGATTACTAAAACGTTTGCCTTGTAGCTCTATTGAGCCTGATGACGGGTTCTCTAAAGCTCCTAAAAGATGTAACAACGTACTCTTGCCTGAACCGGAAGGACCCATCACCGCGACAAAATCACCTTCATCAATTTGTAAATCAATATTTTTCAAAGCTTCAACTAGCGTCTGGCCGCTTCCGTAAGTTTTTGAAAGTTTTTCCGTCTTAATAATAGACATAATGATAGCTCGAATTTTAACAAGAAAATGAAAAATCATATAGTATCTATTGCCTTTAAAGCACACAAGCGAGCACTATTTAGCCAAAATCGAGAACTCAATTGAGGAAGAGCTATAATTAAAGTAAAGTTATATTAGGAATTAAGAATTAAGATTGGGCTTTACAGCGCCGATACATAAATAGGTGGTCACTATGAAAAGATTATTAATTCTGATAGCAGTTTTCGTTTTCATAATCTCCGGTTGTTTTGAAAAATCTTCGACAAAAACCAGCCAAAATAAGAAAAAATCACAAATTAAAAAAACCTCTCAAAAACGAGAGATACCCGAAGGAGAGAAACCGAAAATCATCGGTGAGGCAATCGAAAAAGTAGTACAGGTATACTTTGCTAACCAGGCTAAAGAAAACGAAGCTTTCAAGAATAACGATCCGGAAAGCGCTCTTGCTTATCAGTTTGCTTTTCCTTTAAAAAGAACAATCAAAACTAAAGAAACGACGAAAGAAATCGATACGATTAATGAGCTCTTAAAGGGCCCGACTAAAGAAGAAAAAGAACAAGGTTATAGAACGGAAATTCATAAAATCACGCTCGACTCATTGACAGTTGAAAAAGAAATTGCCACCGCAAAATTTAGTGGTAAAGACTTTTTCTTGGAAGGAGATAGGAGCGGACCGAAAGTCCGTGCTCAAATCGAAAAAACCTTGCTCCAGATCGAGAGAATTAAAAAAGTAGAAATTTACATAAATGACGAGCCGAAGTTTGACGACCTTAGAGCATAAAATAAAT
>JAUUWJ010000213.1 GCA_030589175.1 Actinomycetes bacterium | reverse complement strand
TTAAATTTCGATTCAATTAAGTCTCCTATAAAAGCACTTATTGCTAAAGCAAAAGCCCAGGTCAATTTAGCAATGGGCGAAATGGTTAAACCTGTGCCTGTGCTAGGGATAAACAAGCTAATCACAAGAACAGCCGCAATGCCTGCTAGAAGTCCTTCAAGCGACTTATTAGGACTTATTTTAGAAGCAATTTTGTGCTCCCCAAACATCGAACCTAAATAATAAGCGGCCGTATCAAAAGACCAAGTCCCCAGAAATATAAATAAAACAAGAATTTTTCCCGATGGCAGTCGGTAAGTTAAGTTAAGGCTTAAGATTAGACTTATGTATATAAGTCCGGTTGCCAAAAAAACAATTCCGGTTTTTTTTACTCGATTAAGGTTTATGAACTCATTTGTGCAAGCGGCAAAAATAATGAGTGTTCCCAAAAGAAAAACAATATTTCCTAAATAAATAAATAGTAGTATTGACGGAATGCCGATTGCAGCTGTAACAATACGGCTATATTTTTTTTTATAGTCCGCCAAATCGCCTTTTTCTCTTTTGAAAGTCTTTGATTGCTTCATATAAATGCTCCGGTTTAAAGTCCGGCCAAAGTGTGGGAGTTTTGTAAACTTCGCTATAAGCTATTTGCCAAAGCAAGAAATTACTTATACGCGATTCACCGCTTGTTCGTATTACAAGTTCGGGATCTGGCAGATTATTTGTATCTAAATATTTACTTACCGTTTCTTCGTCAACTTGGCGAACTCCGTTCTTAAGCATTTTATTTATTGCCCTGGTTATTTCATCGCGACCGCCGTAATTTAGAGCTACTGTCAGAACCAACCCGTCGTTTTTAGACGTTTTATCAACGGCGTCGTTAAACTTTTTCCTGGTTGTTTCAGGAATCGAGGAAAGATCTCCAATTAAATTAAGGCGTACGCTTTTTTTCATCAACTGAGGCAGCTTTGCCGTTAGCACTTCTTCGAATAAGTTCATCAAGGAATCTACCTCTTTTTTTGGACGATTCCAGTTTTCAATCGAAAAAGTATATATCGTCATGAATTTAACGCCTATCTCACCGGCCGCTTCGACTATGTTGGTCACGTTTTTAGCTCCTTTTCTGTGGCCGGCAATTCTAGGAAGCTTCCTTTTTTTGGCCCAACGCCCGTTTCCGTCCATAATGACGGCAATATGCTTTGGAACTTTTGACGTGTCAATATTAAGGTTATTAATAATTTTCTCGAAAGTATTTACACTCAATTTTTATCAATCTCGCTTCTTAAACTAATCATCTCGATTAAAGCTTTCGCTGCCCGGTATCCTAAGTTTTCATCGTTATCCGAGGAACGAGCTAGTGCCTGATCGACATTTTTAGCCGTAATAAGACCAAATCCGATTGGAGTACCTTGATTCCTGCTAACCTCTGCTATTCCGTCGCTGGCAACATTTGCTACATGATCATAATGATTTGTTTCTCCTCTAATTACCGTTCCAACAGCCACCAAACCATCGTATTTCGATGAAAGCCATTTACAGGCTAAGGGAAGCTCAAAAGCACCGGGTACCCAAAACTCTTTCGGTTTTTCCAGCGCATTTTCCTTTAACGCTTTCTTAGCACCAATAACCAAGTTTTCACTTATTCTTTTATTGAATTTGCTTGCTACTATTGCAATCTTCATATCTTAGTTCCCAGTTGCCAGTTCTTAGATGTCAGAATTCTACTTATTCTTATTGCTTAATTGCATACAATAAACCTTAAAATAAGCTTAATGTAGATAATTTTCTAAAGGTTCTCCGTAGCTTGATTTAGAATTCAAATGAATTGTAATATTTTCTGAGAACTACTAACTGAAAACTGACAACTTATTTACACTGACATTAAGTCTTCTTCTTTAGCTTTAATAATCTCGTCGATCTTTTTAGTGTGATCGTCTGTTACTTTTTGAACAACGTCGTGTTCGCGGAAATAATCATCTTCTGAAATTTTTCCATCATCTTTTAACTTCTTTAAATCTTCATTTGCTTCTCTTCTTATGTTCCTGATAGAAACTTTTGCTTCTTCTCCAAGGTTGTGGACTACCTTTGTGAGCTCTTTGCGTCTTTCCTCAGTTAAAGGAGGCAAGCTCAACCTGATCAAATTCCCGTCATTGCTTGGTGTAATTCCTAGCTCCGAACTCAAAATTGCTTTTTCTATTGCTGCAATGGTTGATTTGTCCCAGGGATTAATTGTTATTAATTGCGAC
>JAUUWJ010000226.1 GCA_030589175.1 Actinomycetes bacterium | reverse complement strand
CAAAAAGCCGAAGAGATAAAAAAGACATATTAATAAAAGATTAATTGTTGATTTATTGTAAGCTAAAGTTCTAAGTACAATTAGGCTTCGAAAATTTTCCAACGTCTAATGTCCAAATCCAATATCTGCTTTTTGTGGGCCTAGGTGGACTTGAACCACGGACGTCACGCTTATCAGGGGTGCGCTCTAGCCAACTGAGCTATAGGCCCAAATTTGGACATTAGACGTTAGATATTGGACATTGGATTACTTCAGTATACTAATACCTAAGGACCAACGTCATTGTTCAACTTAAAACTAGAATAATTCTAACAAAAATAATAATCAAAACAATGTTAGGCATTAGCTTTTGCGGGTTCTTGTTAATTTATGTTAAAAAAAAGAAGGGATTGCTCACTTATTGTAGAATATAAATAAGTAGAGCCCTTAACGGCTTAATCTATAAAAGGAGGTTTTAGTTTTGGCAGAAAAAGAAGTCTGGATTGAAAAAAGTGAGAATGAAAGAGTAAGAGTCGCTATTAATGAATTTAGCGGTAAGAACCTGCTTGATATCAGGAGTTATTACCAAGCGGAAGATGGCGAATGGCGGCCGACAAAGAAAGGTGTAAGCCTTAGCGTCGATAAACTGGAAGAACTTCAAAATTCGCTTTCTAAGCTCCAATAATTCAAATAATCTAGCGATTGAAAAAAAGCAACCTCTCTCTTTTGTTTCTTAAGGCAAGGGGCTTGCTTTTATTGTAAAATAATGGCATAATTACTCGTTCGTTGAGAGATTTTCTACATATTTATGTCACAAGTCGCTGTATTTATTAAAAATAAAAAGAATATTGGCTTATCAATTGTTATTGGCTTGGTATTAGCTTTCCTAATACTGTCGGCCACTGCAGCTTTTGCTTTGTCAGCATCATCGATAAGCGTAAACTATAATTTAGCTAGTGGCTCAAATGTTTCCTACAATAGTGTTGTTAGTGTTTCCGGAAAGGTTGAGCCGGCTCACCAGACTACCGTATATATCAAATCAAAAAGAAGAGGAAAAAACAGGTATTCTACTCTAGGTTCGGTTAATACCGATGCAAACGGTAATTTTAGTTTCTCTTTTCGTGCTGGAGCCAGCGGGCAATACTTAGCTACTTGGAAAGGAGATGCTGATCATAGCGCTGCTAATAGTGCCAGCTTGAACATAGGTGTTAAAAGTAAGATAACTCTGGGAAATCACCAAAGGCCTAAGTATATCGGCCAGAAGTTCTATGTTTCCGGAAAAATCGTACCCAGGCACCCGGGCAGAAAAATAAGTCTTCAAGCTCGCACAAGAAGAGGAAAATATAAAACTTTTGCCAGAGCTAAAATAAACAAGCGCGGAACTGCTTTTAAGATAAAAGGATCGCTACGCAAAAAAGGAAGGTACAGATTACGAGTTGCCTTTAGCGATACCGACCATGCTCTTTCCGGTTCAAAACGTTACAGTGTTCGTATAAAATGGGCTAACCCTTGGAACATAAGCGCAAAATATTCTCACTATATAGTGGTAAGTAAAAGAAAATATTTGCTCTATTACTTGCGCAAAGGCAAGATTGTAAAAACATTTAGAACCGGCGTTGGAATGAGATCTTATCCAACTCCTTCGGGAAATTTTAGGATAACAAGAAAGGCTGTTAGACCGACTTGGTATCCGCCGAAAGATCAAGCGTGGGCTAAGAATGAGCCGGATGCTGTTCCTTGGCCGGGCTCACCACTTGGCGAAAGAGGACTGTATTTAAGTACTCCGGATAGGATTATTATTCATGGCACAACTAAACCGTGGTTGCTTGACAGACCGCGTAGAGCTATTTCACATGGTTGTATAAGGCTAAAAAATTCCTGGGTAATCTGGCTTTACAATCGCGTACCTACCGGCACACCTGTCAGAATCAGGTAATAGCGACTAAAACTTCTATTTAAGTTTACTCTTTAATTATGTTGTCTGGCCGCATTGGCCAAACTAGCAGTCCCCAACCCTTTACCAAGAGGGATCTTCATATATATAATAAGAAGCTATGGAAGAAAAAATACTTTACGAAGAAAAGCAAAGAACATATTTGGTTTTTTACGG
>JAUUWJ010000242.1 GCA_030589175.1 Actinomycetes bacterium | reverse complement strand
CTGCTCAGTCCAGCGGTGCTCTCAACAAACAGTATAGGAAATCCGGGGCCAATTGCAAGAGGACCGTTAGCGATATCTAAGCCTTTGTATTTACAAGGTTTGTGAGGAAACCGCATTCAAGCGGGATCCTATTTTGCAGGGCCACTAAACGGGATAAAAGACCTTTGGGCAGCTCATTTGGGCTTCCAGCCCTGCATACAAATAAAATAGAAGGTTCACTCTATTGAGAGAACCTTCCTTTTCGCATGACCTGATGCTTAAACCGCCAACCCACTAAAATCTATAACACATAAGATAAGCAGGTTCTTGACTAAGTTGTTACGCTATCTTTTTCTCTTCTTCTTAGCTTTCTTTTTCTTCTTGGCTTTCTTCTTTGTTACTTTCTTCTTTGTTGCTTTTTTCTTAGCTTTTTTCTTTTTCTTTGCCATTACTTTATCACCTCCTTTTGGCTAAACTAAAATCCTTTTATATTCAAGTTAACTTCAACTTCGTAATGCTAATTTACTTTAAAAGACTTTGTCAAACAAAAAATTAATAAATGTTGTTATTTTTTTATCGACCAAATGTTTAAAAATACTTCATAAAATTTTTTTATCATCAATCTTTTACAATACTCCTTGTATCGTTTATCATTCTCTTTAGAAAAACGGTACAATTTGTTTTATCACAACTAAAGTTTTTACTCGAGCACGATTACAATTGAAGTTTCTTAGTCGAACTTAAAAAGTTATTTGTTATGATTACGTGCCTTAAAGCCGTTTATTTTAACTTATAGGCCGATTTCATATTTTTAAGTTGTCAAAGAAGTAATCTTGTTTTTGTCAAGACATGTATTTTTAAGATGCTGTGAAACGTTAGAGTTTAGTAAAAGTTTATTTGTCTCTTTTAAGAATTTTTGCTGTTTGTTAATTTTTTTGTTGGCTAAAGTTTTTTTAATTTTTTGTAATATTTTTTAATATAACGCACAATTTACTTGTTAATTGTTTTATGGCAAAAAGAAAAATAGCTTTGTTTGGTGGTACTTTCGATCCTGTTCATCTCGGCCATACTGCTGTTGCCGCTGCCGCAGCAGAGCATATTGGCGCAGAGAAAATCATTTTCATTCCTGCAAAGCGCTCTCCTCTCAAGGATTCTTTTCCTGAAGCGAGTGGTGATGACCGGTTGGCAATGATAACTCTTGCAATTGCCGACAATAAAAAGTTCCAGCTAAGTGATTATGAGTTGAAAAAACCTGAACCCGGTTACACTTTGCAAACCGTAAGACAATTTCAGGCAGAGTTCAGCAGCGGCACTTCTATTTGCTGGCTCATAGGTGCCGATAGCATTGACGAACTGCCGTATTGGTACAGGATTACCGAGTTGATTGACGCCTGTATTCTATGTGCTATGTTCAGAGCTGGCTGCAAGCCGCCTGATTTCGCTAAATTTACGGAAAGTTGGGGCCCTAAACAGGTGGAAAAACTACAAAAAAATGTTATCCAAACACCTCTGATTGATATAAGCAGCACCGAAATCCGAAATAGATTAGCTACCGGCCGTGATGTAACCAATATGCTCGCACCGCCAGTCGCTGACTATATTCGTGAACATGGTCTCTATCAATCTAAGGCTAAAAATTAAAAATTAGTTAATCGCCGCGTAGGTCTCTGACCTCTTTTTTCAGCCAATCGTACCAGCTGCTCATACCTTCACCGGTTTTGGCTGATATCGGGAAAACCTCGATGCCTTTGTTGAGTCTGCCGGCATCAGCCTTTGCCCGTTCGATATCAAAGTCAACCAGGCCGCCCTCGAGAAGGTCAATTTTGTTTATGAGCAAGACTTTGGATTTTGCAAAGATTGCGGGATATTTGGCCGGCTTGTCGTCACCCT
>JAUUWJ010000063.1 GCA_030589175.1 Actinomycetes bacterium | reverse complement strand
CTTGCCGGACAACTCATCCTCCAAATTTTCGCTTTCGCCTGCCTACCGGCAGGCAAATCGAGAGTAATTAATCAGTCTCTAGCGCCAATAATACTAGCAAATAGCTGCAACTAAAGCAATGGAAAAAGCAGATGGTAGATTGTATACAATAGATTGTAGCAAAATCATCTTTCAATAGCTTAACATTTGGAGAGTCGACTATTTAGACGGTGTAGTTGTTTGTTTAGAGAGGGACACTCTTGTAACTAACGGTCTGAGTCCATGTTTTTTCGCTTGCCTATAAACCATTTCGGCATTTTCTTTCTTTAAGCAGTAGTCGACGCTAAATACCGGTAAGCCGGCAGATGAGTACTTTTTATATTGTTCAAGCAGAGCATCGGTTGTCCAACCATCCTTATAATAATTCTTGATGTCACCACCAGCCGGATCATCCCAATCAGCATCCGCTTCACCTTGAAACCAGGTATCCTCCATTGCCAAAGCATCGATTACTTTAGAATATTTAGGATCCTCATCCAAAAGATAGGGGGCATTTTGAGCTACAACCAAAAAATCGGGGACAACCTGCCGGCCACTTTCCTTAAGCTCTTTGATGAAGTTAATCATCTCCTTTGCCGGTTTAAGTCCATCTTCTTGAGCCGCTTCAATTACTTTTTCATCATCATAAGCTTCAACCCAATCAAGATAGATTCCGTCAAAACCTGCTTCTGCCAGATCCCGTATCAAACCATCCTCGCCCAGCCAAATATCTTTCCAGCGCTCATCCCAGTAAGCTACGGGATAATTTCCACTCCAGCCATCGGGATCCGCAGTTATAATGAAGTCCGGTTTTCCTCGCTTTGATTCTGTAGGCGCTTGCCAACTTTCTTTCCAGTACGTCCTATAATCTTCCGCTTCTCCGATATCAATATAGGCAAGTAGGAGGCGTCTTTTACCGTCGGGTGTCTTTCGTAGCTTTTTAATCATTTTAAGAAGGTCAAAATCTTCAGAGCCTTTAGATGTATTTGTAGGTTCGAGAACCAAAAGAGGGTAATCGGTTTTCTCCAAAGCTTGAATGGCACCTTCTCTATCTAAGTCTTGAATTTGATACATCCATGTTTTCGCGTTTTTTAACAGCTTAACTCTATCGACTTTTGAGTCGGATTTAGAAACACTTTTTTTTGCATTACATCCGGTAATTATAAGAAGTAGTAAAAGAAACGTAACTGTTAGATTTTTTCCCACGCACCAGAAGACCATGGGTTTACTCGTGGATGAATAGTGTTCTTCGGTGCAAGATATTCGTCCCAATGGGCGTTTAAGTTGGTACAACCCCGATGCATCGGGGTGGGCTCCATAAGTCATATTTTTTTAGCTGGAAACAAGTTTCTTTGCTTTTTGCTTAATAGCTTTAGCGGTCAATCCGTAATGTTTTAAAAGTTCGTCGGGACTTCCGGACTGGCCGAACCTGCCTTCTATACCGACCATCGCCAGAGGACAGGGTTGATTTTGAGAAAGAAATTCGCTTACGGCGCTGCCAACGCCTCCAATTAAAGTATGCCATTCAGCCGTTACGACTCTGCCGGTTTTTTTAGCCGACTTAAGCACCGTATCCTTATCCAAAGGTTTTACAGTAATTAGATTTATAACTTCGGCTTCTATGCCTTCTTTCGCCAAAGCCTCGGCTGCCTGAAGAGCTTCGTACACCATCAAACCGACAGCAACTATTGAAACATCACGGCCTTCTCTTAACACTCTGGCTTTACCAAGCTCAAATTTATAAGTTTCGGCATCATTAATATCAGGTGTCGGAGCCCTGCCCAAGCGGATATAAACGGGGCCCTTAATCTTTGCTGCCGCTTTTACAGCACGTTTAGCCTCGATATAATCGGCCGGTACAACTACTTTCATGCCCGGTATAGCCCTCATGAGCGTAATATCCTCTAAAGCCTGGTGAGAAGAACCATCCGCTCCTACGGTTATACCGGCATGCGTGGGACATAGATTAACATTTAAGTTTCCGTATGCGATTGTATTTCTGACCGGCTCAAAAGCTCTGCCGGTCGCAAACATCGCAAAAGAACCAGTAAAACAGACTTTACCGCTGGCAGCCAAACCTGCCGCTACACCCATCATACCTTGCTCTGCTATACCGCAATCAAAAAAACGCTTGGGGAAATGTTTTTTGAAAGCAATGCTAGTCGTTGACTTTGCCAAATCGGCATCAAGGACAACAACATTAGGATTTTCAGCTCCCAGTTCCAAGAGAGCCTCTCCGTAACCTTGCCTTGTTGCGTGATATGTCATTTGTTTCTCAGCTTCTTTGCTCATAAAATTATTAACTTTTAATTCTTAATTTTTAATTGTTATTTTCTAGCTCTTTTAAAGCTTGTCTCACTTGTTTTAAGTTCGGGGCCACTCCGTGCCAATCAACTTCGTTCTCCATAAAAGATACGCCCTTTCCTTTTATAGTTTTGGCAATAATCATAGCCGGCTTCCCTTTGACTGCATCGGCTTTTTCTAAAGAGCGAACAATATCGTCGATATCATGCCCGTCTATCTCAAACGTTTCCCAGCCAAAAGCCTGCCATTTTTCGGCAATTGGCTCTATCTTTACTATTTCATTTACTAAACCGTCAATTTGCAAGCCGTTGTTATCTAAAAATGCCACCATGTTATCAAGCTTATGGTGGGCGGCGAACATTGCCCCTTCCCAAACAATTCCTTCTTGGCTTTCGCCATCCCCGATTAGCGTATAAACTTTGTGTGATGCTTTATCGATTTTCCCAGCCAGAGCCATACCCGCCGCTGCCGGTAATCCAAGACCCAGAGAGCCGGTTGATATCTCAACGCCGGGCGTTCTACGGGAGTCAGGGTGACCTTGCAAAATACTTCCCATCTTGCGCAAATTTATTAGTTCTTTGCGGTCAAAATAACCGCATTCAGCCAAGGCAGCATATAAAGCGGGACAAGCATGACCTTTGCTTAACACAAAACGATCGCGTCCTTCCCACTTAGGATCTTTTGGTTTGTGATTCATGTGATGAAAATACAAAACGGTAATGATATCAGCAGCGGAAAGTGAGCCTCCGGGATGGCCCGAACCGGCTTCGCCCGTCATCTTGATAACATCTTGACGAATTAAGTTAGCTTTTTGTTGTAATTTGTTTTTTAATGTCGTCTTAAGCATGAATCAGATTCCAGACGCTCTCCCTATTTTGCTCTGACATCTGTCAATCATTTTAAAGCTTTTTCTAGCTGTATAGAAGTACTTATCACCTATTTTTTAGAAATTCAAGCAATCTGTCATTATCAAGATTAAGTATTTGCTCACCGGACAAACCGGCTTTATTTACCAGATCCCAGGCTTTTTCAAAATTTCCTATATCAGATGCAATATGAGAATCGCTCGTTATTACAACATTTGTGCCATATTTTCTACAGGCTAAAGCCATCTCAAGATCGAGTTCTTCTCCACCGCTTCGGCTAGTCCCTTTCAGGTAAGAACCATTATTAAACTCAATCAAAATATTCATTTCCTTTGCCACCTTGGCAATCTTCTCATAATTTAACTTAAACAGAGGATTTCCGGGATGAGCAATCACGTGAACTCGATTATTTTGCAAAGCCTTTATTAGAGTTTGTGTATTTACGTGTGCACCATAGTCTTCGTAACCACAGCGCACGTGAAAAGCCGCAAGCACCAAATCAAGTTTTTCCTGGGTATAATCAGGAATATCGAGTGTGCCTTCGGCGTCGATTATGTTTGCTTCCACGCCTTTTAGAACACGTAAACCATCCTGATTACTGTCAACGACTCTAAGATTGTTAAAATGATACAAATGAGCGCCTCCGGGCATAGCCGGTCCGTGGTCAGTAATGGCAATAGTCTTTAAACCCTTACTTTTTGCTCCATCCACGATTTCGGCAATAGATGAATAAGCGTGCCCGCTGCTTATGGAATGAATATGTAAATCGGTCTTAAGATCTTTATAAGTTCTCATATATAAAATACTAAATCCTAATATCTAAATCCTAAACAAATCCTAAACTTAAATACTTCAATTTTCAAAACCTTACAACAAATCTGCAATTATTACCGTTTTTGATTTCGAATTTTGAACATTTGATATTGTTTAGAATTTAGGATTTAGTGCTTAGAATTTTTACCTTTCCTCATATGAAACGCTCGAATAAACATGTCAATATCGCCATCTAAAACATTGTCGACTTTGCCACTTTCAAGATTTGTTCTATGGTCCTTAACCAAGCGATATGGGTGAAGAACGTATGAACGTATTTGCGATCCCCAAGCTATTTCTTTTTTCTCTCCCTTTAGCTTGGTCATTTCTTCTTCTTTTTTTTCCTGCTCTTTCTCGTAAACTTTTGCCTTTAAGATCTTCATGCAAGTCTGTTTATTCATTGCTTGAGAGCGTTCATTTTGGCATTGAACAACAAGGCCTGTAGGAAGGTGGGTAACTCTAACAGCCGAGTCGGTAACATTTACATGTTGCCCCCCGGCACCGCTAGCTCGGTAAGTATCCGTTTTTAAATCTTTCGGATCAATGATAACCTCAATTTCTTCATCTAAAACCGGAGTTGTATCAACTGAAGCAAAAGAAGTATGCCTTCTGCGAGAAGCGTCAAAAGGAGAGATTCTCACCAAGCGGTGCACGCCTTTTTCAGCTCTAAGCAAACCAAAAGCATTTTTACCATATACGCTAATTGTAGCGCTTTTTATTCCCGCTCCATCACCAGGGGAGGCTTCGTTTAATACCGCCTTAAATCCCTGCCTTTGTGCCCAACGAAGATACATTCTTAGAAGCATTTCGGCCCAATCCTGAGATTCGGTGCCGCCGGCTCCCGGATGAATATCAATAATAGCATCGTGATTATCCATTTTGTGGGAAAACCAGCTTGCCAGCTCTAAACTTTCAATCGTAGAATGTATTTTCTTTAGCGAAGTTCCTACTTCTTTAATAAGAGATTCGTCGCTCTCCGACAGAGCAAGCTTATTTAGCTCTTTTAAATCAGCCAGATTTTTCTCTGCACCTTTTACGGATTCTATTTCTTCTTTGATTTCTTTTAACTGGCCAACTGTTTTAGATGCCGCTTTGGAATCTTCCCAAAAACCAGGTTTGCTGGCTTTTTCTTCAAGAGATTGCAAGGTAGTTTGCTTTGAATCTAAGTCAAAGATGCTCCTTAATCTCTGAGAGCTTAGCAGATAGTTTTTCTAAATCTTGCTTGTAATCATCAATCATTAATTAATTTTATTGTTCCACATATCTTAGGACGAGATAAACCTCTCCCCTACACTGCTCTTGCTTGACTGTTCTTGTCCATTTATTTTCCAACAACCAATAACCAATTAACTTGCTTCTTTTCCGCAACACTTCTTATATTTCATCGGTTTCCCTGTTTCAGAATTTGTTGCTCCGCACGGGCAAGGATCATTACGCCCGACTTTTGGCGGTGCTACATAAGTTGTTGTTGTCGCTCCATCTGATGCAACTTGCCCGCTTTGTTCCATAGCCGAATATTCGCTTTTATCATATGCGACATCCCCGAGATC
>JAUUWJ010000137.1 GCA_030589175.1 Actinomycetes bacterium | reverse complement strand
GACTTGAAGAAAGATAACAAAGCAGCTCAAGTAAAGCTTAAAAAGCAGATCAAGTCGTTAAAACAAAAATCCTATCAAAAGGCGGAAAAAGATGAAACAGCGCCGGATTCTTCTTCTACAACAAATGATTCAGGCAAATGGCCATTCTATAAGAACGAGCGTTTTGCCTATATCGTGCAGATTCCTCCAAGTTGGTCAAAGACTCACTCGCAAAACGGAGACGGTATTACGCTTGCTAAAGGCGGGCAAAAGATATTAGTTTACGGTACTAACGATTACGATGAGCACGAAACTCTTTCCAATCATTTAGATATCGAGTATGGCAACAAAGCTGTAGAAGGAAATCAAATTGTTTCCAAGACTGAATTTGAAACGGAAAACGCAACCGGCTTTTACGTAAAAACTAAATCAGAAGAATTCTACATTTATAAAAGCTCGGATTATTTTGTTTATATATACGTGGAGTCATCGGCCAAAGCTTTAACCAAGGAAATCCAGAAAAAAATCGCCGAATCTTTCCAAGTTCAAGGCGAATAGAAACAAGGCAGAGAGCTACTATTAGGCTCTTAAACTAAATGTTTCTTCCCCTAAGGTATCTATAAGGACATGCTTAAAGATATTAACTACTTCAGGATCAAATTTTTGGCCAGCTTCTTTCTCGATCTCAGCTATAGCTTGCCAGGGTAGTTTAGCTGCATGATATGGCCTATCTGTAATCATAGCGTCGTAAGCATCGACAACTGTAACAATTCTTGCTCCAATAGGTATTTTTTCTTTATGTTTCTCATCCCCATAAAAGGACTCATGGTGAGCCCGTACTATTGGAATGGCTCCATCAAGAACAGTTCCAACCAAACCCAAGAGCTTTGCACCTTTCTCACTGTGTTTATTTATGAATTCTTTCTCGTCTTCTGACAAATCAGCAGATTTCTGAAGTAAATCAAGACTGACTTCAACTTTGCCGATGTCGTGAAGAAGTGCAGCTGCTCTAATGTTTTCTACTTCTTGATGAGGTAATTGCATAACAATAGCAGTTTTAGTAGCATACTGCGCTACTCTTACTGAGTGTCCTTTTGTGTAACGGTCATAAGATTCAAGATATTTAGAGAGAATTTCCAAAATTCCAACGTAGGCTGTTTTTAAATGTCTTATTTGAACCTCTCTCTGTTCATACAGGCTTCCGACTAGAATACTTGTAAGTATGAGGAAGAATGCCCAAATGGAAACGTCAAGAATAGAAAACAGAGACTGGCTTTCGGAAAAAATAAAATTGTTCGATATGATAAAAAAAAGAATTACCAGTAAAACGCTGGCAATACTAGTAAATATTGCAGTTCTTTTACCAAGATAAAAACCGGCGATAAGAACCGGAAGATAGTAGAAATTTAAAAATGCAACTTTTGAAAAAGCGTAAAAAAATATGACCTCGACAGCCAAAAAAAGAATAACTACGAGAGTAGCTTCAAAATGTGCATTGAAAAAATTTTTAAGCCGGTCCATATTCATCTCCTGATATACATCCTCTATCGGCTTAAAAGACAAAAAGTTTAGGAGGATATCATTCTATCAAGCAAGCTATGTGCAAAGGATAATCAGGTGCTGCAAATAATATTACAAATCTCACTCTCTATTTGTTAGCAATTAGTAAATTGCGGGTATATCAAGTCAATATGAGAGAAGCAAAACCATGGCTAACAATAGTTCTTTCAATCGTTTCCGTAATCCTTATTTTAATTGCCAGTTATGCTCTTTGGCAAAATACGCAAATATTCAATTCGGAAACTTTTTCCAAAAAGACGGCAAGAGCAATACAGAGTCAGCAAGCAAGAGATGCAATTGCTTCCGAAATAATTGAAGAAGCGTTTGCAGATTTTCCTATAATTAATCAGTTGGTAGGAGATTTTGCCCAATCGGCTGTAAGCGGTTTACTTAAAAATCGAGCTGTTGAGGCCATTATTGAAAGTTTTGCCGAGGAGGTAAACATGGTCCTCACTTCAAATAAACCCAAAGAAATATCAATAGACATATCTGGAATCGTTGATTTCTTAAAACCTATCGTGAAAGCGGCTGACCCAAAACTAGGTGCTGAGTTGGCAAAAATAGACTTGCCGGATTCAATTGTTTTGGCAAAAAAGGGTGATATTCCCTCACTTTATAGTTTAGGCGTTGTGATGTTTTGGCTTGGCCCGGTAGCAGGAATAGGGGGAATAGGTTTAATAGTCGCTCTTATTTGGGTTGCTAATAAGAATCGCAAAAGTTATGTTTTGAAGGTGATTGGGCTAGTGCTTGCCATTAGCTCTCTTATCTTTCTGTTTTTTATAGGCTCTCTTGAGTCTACGATAGTAAATACGATAGATGGTGAAAATTTACGTACTATTGCTGATAGCGTATACGATTCTTTAGCTGGCCGGCTTAAGTGGCAAACTTGGATATTAATAGTGTTGGGTGTTATATCAATTATATTAGGATATTGGAGTCCTTGGTTAAGAAGGTCAGCTGGCGGTTCTAAAAAACAAACTTGAAATTTTACAGAGCTACAACTAACCTGATTCTTCAGCCTCGACAAAATGAGTTTGAACTTTAATTATAATTATTATTCTCAGGCGGAGTTTAGCAGCAATTAGAGCGGGTAACAAAAAACGAGTTTCAAAATATTTAATTGGAGTGTGTGATATGGCAGTTAGAGAAGAAGGTATTAGAACGTCATTAGCCAGAAATTGGTGGTCTTTCATAGGACGCGGTATTATCGCAATATTATTCGGTCTTGCCGCGATCGGCTGGCCGGCAATAACCTTACTAGTTCTTTTAACGTTATTTGGAATATTTGTTTTAATTGACGGTGTAATGGCTCTTGGAGCTTCATTTCAAGCACTGCGAGAAAAAAGACGCTGGTGGACATACGCACTTGAAGGCGTAGCAGGAATAATTGTTGGTATCTTGGTTTTTGCCATTCCCGAGCTTACTGCTCGTGCTTTACTCCTCTTCATAGCTATATGGGCCATCGTAGTCGGGATATTAAAGATTGGTATGGCGATAGAGCTTCGCCAGCAAATCCAAGGAGAATGGACGGTAGCTACCGGTGGAATTATCTCAATTTTGTTTGGCGCATTTCTCTTGGCTTTTCCAGCGGAAGGAGCTTTGGCTTTTGTCATATTGATTGGTATTTTTGCGATTGTTGTAGGCAGTTTATGGATTTCACTTGGTATAAGCTTGTGGAACTGGCAACGGGCTGTTAAAAAAGCGGAAGAAGAGATGAAAAAGGAAGAAGAAGAACGCAAAAGAGCAGCATAAATTAGAGTCGAGAGTCGAGGGGTAAGAGGTTA
Source organism: Actinomycetes bacterium (assembly GCA_030589175.1). Classification (GTDB taxonomy): domain Bacteria; phylum Actinomycetota; class Aquicultoria; order SURF-47; family JAUUWJ01; genus JAUUWJ01. The sequence continues at coordinate 64 of JAUUWJ010000137.1, read as the reverse complement.
GAAAGCAATAACAATAAGCGGATGGCAGATGGCTGATAGCAGATGGTGGATAGCGAATAATAAA
>JAUUWJ010000188.1 GCA_030589175.1 Actinomycetes bacterium | reverse complement strand
CAAAAACACGGCTAAACCAACGATAATTTTGGTTTTGGTTATCATTTGTTTTTGCAAATGAGAGAGCTCTTTTTTAATACTCTGAGTAATGTAAGCGATTTTTCCAAATTCGGATTTCATCCCCGTAGCGTAGATAATTGCTCTGCCGCTTCCCGAAACAACGGAAGTGCCGGAAAAAATTATATTTGGGGCATCTGTTATGGATACATTCTTTTCCAAGAATGGGTCGCTATTCTTACGGCGGGGGTGGCTTTCGCCGGTTAGAGCACTGTCATTTGTACGCAGTTCGTAGTTCTCTATTACTCGGGCATCGGCTGATACGGCATCTCCTTCTTCTAGGAGTATCAAGTCGCCCGGAACAAGATCTGCAGCTAAAATTTTCTCGGGCTCTCCATCACGTATGACCTTTGCGTATACGGGCATTAACTCTTTTAAGGCCTCGGTTGCTTTTTCTGCTTTAAATTCTTGCCAGAAACTAAAAATAGCGTTAATTAATACGACAGCAATAATTGCGTATCCTAATGGCGCTTGATCAGCAACGAAAGATAGCGCCGCTCCGATCCATAATAGAATAGCAAAAAGGTGATAGAAGTTTTCTAAGAACTTAAATATTAGAGGCCGGCCTTTTACTTCTTCAATTTTATTCGGACCGTATTTGTCCGACCGTTTCTTGGCTCCTTTCTTGCTAAGACCTTTTTTTGTCGTCTCTAGTTTTTCAAAGACAGCTTTTTGTTCTAGCTGGTAGATTTCCACTTTTTACCTTTCTTATAAAGGAAAAAACTACTCCTACGGGTAGGTAAAGTCAAGGGAAAGGTCGAGGGTAAGGGGTAAGGGGTAACGGGTACCGTTTTTAAGTAAAAAAGAAGATTTAAGAGAAAGAAAATACAGACTAATTAGGAATTAAGCGATCTTATGGTTTGCTTATTTTTTGATTTTTGTTTCAGTACCCTTTACCCTATACCCGGTACCCTCTAAAATTGTTGTTATGCCTGAATTTATTTTTGATAAATGGAGCGATATTTATGCAAGGAGGGCTGTTGCTTTAAGGTCCTCCCAGATACGCGATTTGTTTAGCGTAACATCGCGGCCGGAGATAATCTCTTTTGCCGGCGGTCAACCCTACACAAAGCCTGTTGAAGCTACCGACATTGTTTCATCTACAAAAGAAGCTCTTGATAATGATAAAGAAACACCACTTCGCTATGGAGGCGGCGAGGGGCAGCACGGCCTCCGGCTTCACATAATAGATTTTTTGAAAGCTGAAAATATTAAAGTTCATGAAGATGATGTTTTGGTTACGGTGGGAGCTCAACAAGCACTCGATCTGGTCAGCAAAATTTTTATTGATGCCGGTGACATAGTGTTAACAGAATCACCGTCCTATGTAGGAGCTTTAAACGCTTTTTTAAGTTTTGGCGCCCAGATAGAAACAGTCGACCTTGATAATAACGGCCTTAAGATTACTGCTCTTAAAGAGAAGCTTAAGAAACTTAAGAAAAAGCCCAAGTTTTTGTATACTGTCCCTAACTATCACAACCCGGCTGGCGTAACTCTTTCAAATAAACGGCGCCATGAGCTAATAAAGTTAGCCAAAGCAGAAAAATTATTGATTGTTGAAGATAATGCTTATAGCATGCTTGGTTTTGAGAATAATGTTTATCCTGCTCTGAAGTCACTTGATGAAAACGTAATTTATTTGGGTACGTTTTCAAAAATCTTCTTTGTTCCCGGTGCAAGACTTGGCTGGGTTATCGCACCGAAGGCAATATTAGAAAAACTCTCCATCGCTAAACAGGCAGCAGATTTATGCACGGGAGCATTGTCTCAAAGCATAACGGAAGAATATTTACATCTTAGGCCCTGGCCAAAAAGAGCAAAGCAAATGAGTAAGATTTATGAGAAAAAGAGAGATGTCATGCTCAAAACTCTTGAAAAATATTTTCCCAAAGATGCCAGGTGGGCGAGGCCAAAAGGCGGTTTTTATGTTTGGGTTAAGCTGCCTTATTTTGTAGATACGACTCAAATGCTTGCTGAAGCAATAAATGAAAAAGTTGCCTATGTTCCGGGCAATAATTTTTATCCCAACGAGGAAGGAAAGAACTATATGCGTCTGAGCTATTGTCTGCCGGAGCTGAAAGAAATTGATGAAGGAATAAAAAGATTGGCAAAGGTGGTTAAGAGCCGAATTGAATTATATAGAAGTTTTAAGAAGTATAGGTAAAGTCGGATATTAGATATTGGATATGAAAAAAAGTAATAAAGATTCGAACAAGAAAAAAAAGATAGCGGTTTTAATGGGCGGCCAGTCGCTTGAGAGAGAAGTTAGCTTAAAAAGCGGTCACCGAGTAGCCGATGCTTTGATAGATTTAGGCTATAAAGTAACTTCCATTGATGTTGATAAAAACTTTACCGAACTTCTGTTAAAGGTAAAGCCACACTTGGCTTATATTGCCCTGCACGGAAAAGACGGAGAAGACGGTACTGTTCAAGAACTTTTAGAAGCTTTTAAAATTCCATATACGGGAGCCGGTATTTATGCTTCCGTTCTCGGTTTTGACAAAGTATTGGCCAAGGAGACCTTTAAGACTAACAACATTCCGACAGCACCTTTTTATACTTTAAGT
>JAUUWJ010000004.1 GCA_030589175.1 Actinomycetes bacterium | reverse complement strand
AATAGCTCAAGCGCTAACTTTCTATATATGTTAGCAAAATATGAAAAAACTTTGAAGCATTAGTGTGTTCGGGGCTCGAACCTAAAATCTCGGACCTGGGGATTCGAAAGAAAACTTAAAAGACATCTTACTTCTAGCTGTCGCTTCGAGAATTAGTTTTTCTGATATCTAATATCTGGTATCTGATATCTATCATTTATTTAGTCTGAACTACGACTTTTTCAACCAGTTTAGGAGTTAATTGAGCCGGCATTTTGTTTTTGCGTAAATAAACAAACCAGTAGGGAAAGGCAACAAATGCAACTCCGCCGATAATGTTTCCTATCGTTACCGGAATCAAGTTATTTAGAAACATTGAGGATACGGTTAGTTGCGAAACTCCGGCAACACTTAATGAACCCTTTAAGAACAAACCCATCGGGATGAAAAACATATTGGCTATGCTATGCTCAAAGCCTAAAACCACAAAAGCCATTATCGGAAAATAAATTCCCAAGATTTTTTCGATACCGCTTCGACCGCTTATCGCCAGCCATATTGCGATGCAAACGAGCCAGTTAGCTCCGATTCCTCTAAGCATTGCGGTCCAAAAATCGAGTTTTACTTTCGAAACCGCGATATCTAAAGCTTTTATTCCAACCGCGTTGCTAGCTAATTGCCACAAACCTGAATAGTATATGAGAACTACGATAAGAATAGATCCTATGAAGTTGCCAAGATAAACTATTGCCCAATTCCTCGAAAGAGCTTTTAGGTCGAATTTCTTCTCTAATAAACCCACTGTCAACAAAGAATTGCCGGTAAAAAGCTCGGCACCGGCAAGAACTATCAAAATCAAGCCTAGTGAGAAAGCGCTGCCTCCGATAAAACGCATTATCCCAGCGCCAAAGTTCGCCAGACCGTCATGAGTTACGACAATCATGAGTTGACCGGCAAACGCGAGATAAAAGCCGGCAAATATCGCTAATATAAGCGTATTGGAAAACGACATCTTGGCTTTTTTCGTGCCGACCGTGGTTATTTCCTTGGCAATTTCTGCGGGTGCTCTAAATGACATAACAAGGTTATTTTAGAGAGGTCAGACGAATTTAACAATAGTCGATGGCCCTATTAAGCTGGGCAAGCAAGGAGGGGAACAAACTTCAATCAGGAATCTTCAATCTTCAAGAGTAAATCGTGTTTCGTGGTTCGTATTTCGACTTTCGTGTAAAAGACAGAGATTTTCAAGACACGAGACCCTAGACCCGATACCCTCATTAAATCTAATCTAAATTAAGTTTCTTGCGGACTTCGTGCAGAGTATTTTCAGCAATCGGCTTTACGATTTCGGCTCCTCTTTCTAAAACTTCTTTGGCCAGCAAAGGATTTTCCACAAAAGAGTTTCTCCTGTCTTGAAAATCTTTCAGCGACTCAACTACCCGTTCTGCCAGTTCCTCCTTGCATTCAACGCATCCGCGTAAAGCCTCTCGACATTCTTTTTTTATAATATTTAAGTCTTTCGAGTATATAAGATGTAAATCAAAAACAGTACAAGCATTCGGGTCGCCGGGGTCAACTCTTCTTTTCCGTTGCGGGTCCGTTATCATCTGGGATATTTTTTTTCTTATGACGTCTGGCTCGTCGGAAAGATATATAGCATTTGAATAGCTTTTGCTCATCTTACGGCCATCAACACCATATACTTTTGGCGCTTTCGTAAGTTTCGCCTGCGGTTCGGCAAATGTTTTTCCGTAATAGCTGTTAAATCTTCTCACAATTTCGCGGGCCAGCTCCAAATGAGGCAGCTGGTCCTCGCCAACAGGCACGATCTCGCCATGAACAATTGCAATGTCAGCAGTTTGCAAAATCGGGTAGCCTAAAAAGCCATGAGTTGTTATCTCTTTACCTTTGATTTCTCTTAGCTGTTCTTTGTAGGTCGGATTGCGCTCAAGCCAGCCAAGCGGTGTTAGAATCGATAAATATTGAGCAAGTTCGGCAGTCTCGCCTAAATCCGATTGGCGATAAATTATGCTTTTGTCAGGATCGATTCCAACGGCCAGCCAATCGATTACCATATCGGTAGTATCCTGCTTTATTGCACTTACATCATCATAAGCAGTTGTCAGGGCATGCCAATCAGCAACGAAAAAGTATGTGTCGTACTTTTCCTGCAGCTCGACCCACTGATTTAAAGTTCCGTGCAAATGGCCCAGATGTAATCTTCCCGTAGGCCGTTGCCCGCTTAAAACTCTTTTGGCCAATTAACCGACTCCTAATATTTTTAGAATGGGATTAATAAATAATAATAGCACTTTTAGTAATACGCTTGGCCAAACAAACATAATTAGTAAAAATATGAGAATAAAATATCGCTCGGCAAAATACTCGAAACGATAATAACTTTTTAGCATACTGCTTGGAATAAAACCGGCCAGTACTTTTGATCCGTCCAATGGCGGTATAGGCAGCAAATTAAAAACTGCCAATACTACGTTTATTAAAATAACGAAACCAAGAATCTGGCCGTACAAAGATAGAGGAACAATAAACTTGTAAAGCTGAGCAAAAAAAGCGGCAACTAATAAATTAGAGGCCGGACCGGCAACAGCCGTGACCATCATTCCTCTTCGTTGATCTTTAAAATATCTGGGATTTATGGGAACCGGTTTTGCATATCCGAAAATAGGCATACCGGTGAATGCCAGCATTAAAGGTAATAACACCGAGCCAAAGGGATCAATATGCTTTATCGGATTTAAAGACAGACGGCCGGCGTTTTTAGCCGTCTTGTCGCCCAATAAAAAAGCCGCGATACCATGGGCATTTTCGTGTACAATTACCGAAAATATTATTATTGGTAAAACTATCAGAAAATTAACTACGATATTACTCATTTTTACTCCATTTGAACAATTCATTTTACAGCGAGGTTCCAAGTTCGTCCAATAAAATAAGCAAAATAAAGCAATCGATTAACTGTTTAGTACGATAGTTATACAGGCACCGACCAGGCATTATTCAAGATTTTGCCTAAAAAGCCGATAATTCCTTAAATGGAAGAAATCCAAAAAGTTTTAGAAGATTTCAAGCAAAAAAGAATACTGGTAATCGGTGATATTTCGGCCGCAAAATGCCCCAGTTTTCGAAAAAACGGCAAACAAACACTACTAGCTTCGTCTGCACTGATTTCTACTTATGCCACTAACTTGGGCGCAACGGTTTCTCTGGTAAGCACAGTCGGGCCCGATGTTTCCGGCAGTGACATCATCTCAAAATTGCGCAAAGAAAAAGTAAACCTTTCCGGCCTGGTAATCGACCCGTTAAAACCGACCCTTTGCTGGAAAAAACTTCATCAAGGCGAAGCAGAAAGTCACCTTAATATAATTACCGAAGAGCAAATGTTAGAATCGGTTCTTAAGCTTGCCCTTGGGGCCCGGGCAATTCTTTATGTTAGTCAAAATACAGAAAGCTTCAGCCCAAAAATATATAAAGAAATTAAGAAGGTAAGCAAAAGTTCGAGTATCCCCCTAGCTCTTTTCTCTCGTTTGTCTCTTAAGCAACCGTCGTCAAATACCAAGAAAAACGACCTATTCATAACCCACAACAATAATAGCGCTAAGACAAGCAGGAGCATATGCACAAAAACCCATTCAAAGCGTAGCTTAGTTATTAATAGTAAAAACGATTTCGATATAGTAAGCCCCTCCGCTATCAAACGCCACAAAGCTGAGACAAAAGCCGAGCTTTATCAGTATGAAGCCGCATTAGCAACAATGGCCTCATTGCTTTTGGCTTGTTATGACTCAATCGAGTATCTCCCTAAACTTGCAAAGCATTTGGTTATCTCCAACAAGGGCTTATCAATATCTAAGTAGGAGGAGGTGGCCTCTTAACTATTGCCTGAACAAACGGCATGCCTTTGTCCCTTAAGAATGGAGCAGTATAAGTAGCAATAATCAGTATTAAAGCCGATACACCGCTAACAAAAAAAGGTAGGCGCAAATCCACTTCAAACAATAAACCACCCACAAAAGGACCGATAAAAGCGATGCTGTTGCTAATAGACCTGAAAACTCCAAAAGCCAGGCCTGAAGGTAAATCTGTTAGCATCGAACTTATTAGAGCTCCCGATAATGAGTAAAATCCCTCGACAACACCGAAAAATATAAAAGCTATCAGCATTACCGCAAATGAACTAAAACTTAAGAATATAACTACTCCTAAAAATACAAAAAATAGCGCACCTATCAAAGCGACACGACGACTGTAAATATCAGCAAGGTGGCCCATAAAAGGCCCGATTATGGCAGCACCCAAAGAACTTACTGCTCCCAAGAACCCAATCTGGACAAGCGAAAAATCCCGAAATTCTTGCAAAAACGGCATCAAAAAAGGCTGGCTTATATAAATAATAAAAAATATTAAAGAGAAATAAAGTATGGCTCCGATAAAACGGATGTCTCTGAGTATAGGCAATAACAGACCCTCACCTTTAGACAGTGCCGGCTCTTCTTTTGAAATAAAACTTATTAAAATAATGCTAATAACAAACAACGCAGAGGCAATCAAAAAGATTATCCTGATATTGTAAATTTGAGCAATAAAGCCACCTAATGCCGGACTTAAAATCATTCCCGCAGCAAAAGAAGAGTAGACTAAGGTAAATGATCTGGCCAGGTGTTTTGGGTCCGCTTTTTTTGTGATATATACGGCAATAGCCGGTGAGTTCATCATTGACAAGCCACCAAACACATTGGCAACAACTAAAGTCACCCAACTTTGGGCAAAGTAATATAAGAATCCTGTGGGTATCACAAAAATCCAGGTGAAAACTATAACGTAGTAGAGGTTATAACGATCGGCTAACAAGCCGCCGGGAATAGCAACAATACCCGTTACTAAATAAAAAGTCGTATAGATTATCCCTACTTGCACGGCAGTTGCTCCTATTTGCCTGGCAAAAATAGGCGCCAAATAAAAATAAAGGCCGTAGCCAAAACCAAGGGCAAAAATCGATGCAAAGATCAATTTTAAATCGCGAGTTAACATTTTTTTCTATTTACCCATTTTGAACTCGAAAAAGTTGTTTAGCTCTAATCAATCCGATTACTATCTCAAACATCAGACCTTAGAGCTGAGAGCTCAAAACCGAGAATTTCATTTTAGAAAATCAATCTGTTGACGATATAATAATTAAATAAATATTCGAACAACGAAAAAACGAACAACAAACAACTAAAATTATGATGAAATTATTATTACATACATGCTGTGCACCTTGTTTGCTTTCACCTTTTGAAAGATTGCAGGATAATAAGCTCGCACTTTTTTATTACAATCCGAATATCCATCCTTTTGAGGAGTTCAACCAACGCCTTGCCTGGGTCGAGCAATTCGCCGAGGAAGCAAAAACAGATTTAATTACCTACCATTACAACCCGGACCAATACTTAAATAAAGTTGCTTTTGATACAACTGAGCGTTGTGAAAAATGCTATGAATTACGCTTGAAAGAAACTGCCCGAGTTGCGCAAATGAAAGGTTTTGATACTTTTACATCTACCCTACTGGTCTCACCATATCAAAAACACGAACTCATAATTGAGATGGGCACGGCAGCATCAAAAAAATTCGATATCCCTTTCTATTACGAAGACTTCAGGCCTTATTACAAAGATGCCCAAAAAACGGCAAAAGAGCTCGGTATCTACCGGCAAAAATATTGCGGCTGCAAATTCAGTCTCGAAGAAAGAGAGGCTGAACTAAAAGCCAGGAAAACAAAAGTCAAAGAATAATTACAAAATTTCACTTTCTTCATAACCCGTGTTTATCTTCAAATTTAAATTATTATCCGTCTAACAGTTTGTGTTCAATTTCGTTCTTCTTCTGTTACATTAATAGAACATGAAAACAGATGAACTAGATTACAATCTTCCAGAAAAATTAATTGCTCAGGAGCCGGTTGAGCCTAGGAATTCATCGAAGTTGCTTGTTTTAAACAGAAAAACTAAGCAAATCGGGCACCACCAGTTTTTTCAAATTGGAGACTTTCTAAAGCCTGGAGATTTATTAGTAGTAAACGATACAAAAGTTCTTCCTGCGCGAATAAAAGGACAAAAAACAGATACCAAGGCAAGTATCGAACTCTTGCTTTTATCACCTAGCGAAGAAAATAAATGGGAAGTTTTGGCTAAACCGGCAAAGCGCTTAAAGCCGGGAAGTGTAATTGATTTCAACGCTGATTTGAAAGTGGAAGTGTTGAAAGAACTTGAAGATGGCCGGCGTTTGGTTTTGTTTAAAAGCAAAGAGCCGTTGCTCAAAATACTCCAAGAGATAGGCGAAATACCCTTACCTCCCTATATTGTAAAGCCCCTCTTGCACCCTGAGCGTTACCAAACAGTCTATGCTCAAAAACAAGAATCGGCTGCCGCTCCTACGGCAGGACTCCATTTCACATCAAAACTAATTCAATCGCTAAAAGATTTCGGAGTAAAGTTTGCGTCAATAACATTGAGAATCGGCCTGGATACTTTCCAGCCAATTAGAGAGGAAGAAGTGGAAGATCACAAAATACATAGCGAACATTATAAAGTTGGCCAAGTTGCAGCCGACCTAATAAACGAAGCTAGAAATCTCAATCATAGGATAATTGCCGTTGGAACAACCAGTGCCCGCGTTCTTGAGACTTTAGCTAAGAAAAACTTTTATGAAGAGCAGGAAGGCTCAACCGATTTATTTATTTATCCCGGATACAAGTTCAAGGCGGTTGATGCCATGATTACTAATTTTCACCTACCACGCTCAACACTGCTTGCCATGGTCAGCTCTTTCGCCAGCATAGATGGGATAAGAAACGCATACTCTGAAGCGATAAAAAAAGGCTATCGCTTCTTTAGTTTCGGCGATGCCATGCTAATAATATAAAAGCATAGTTCTTCTCGTTATGTCTTCTTTTCTATCAATATTTTATTTATCTATTCTAACTTCTTTCCGCTATCGACTTTTACAGCGAGTGCTTTTGCTTGAACCATATCCTTCGCATACTTTTTTACTTTCTTATCGTTATCTACCTTGACAGCCATTTTAGTAAACTTTGAAATAGCTAAAGCAAGCACTCCTTCTGCAAGATAAGAGTCAGGTTTTTTTTGTCCTTCCTTCTGAATACCTATCAAAACTGAGCGTTTCGAATCAAGAGGGGTTACAACTATTATTTTATAAGAACTTATTTTTGTTGAATAAGCCGTTGGACGATCTATAGGCTGTCCGTTTTCAGCAAATGCAAGACCTGTTATGCTCAATATTATGAATCCTAGTGCGATTATGCGCCTCAAGTTTTTCTCCTATAATTAATTTATCGGCAAGGGAGCGGTGAAACTTTAGCACTTAGAGTGGTGTTTATTTCTTTTCTTGCTCTTTTCTGACAATTTTCAGATTATTTTGCTATTCTTGTATCTGAAATTTGAAATTTAATTAGTGATTTTATGAAAAATATCAGAAATTTCAGCATAATTGCCCATATTGACCATGGTAAATCGACGTTAGCCGATAGAATCCTCGAGCTGACCGAATCAGTCGATAAAAGAAAAATGGTCGATCAATTCCTCGATCGCATGGATATCGAGCGAGAACGCGGCATAACCATTAAAGCTCAAACCGTGCGAATCAATTACAAGGCTAATGACAGCACAGAATATGTATTCAATCTTATAGATACGCCGGGGCACGTTGATTTTACTTATGAAGTTTCCCGTTCCTTAGCAGCTTGTGAAGGTGTTCTTTTGGTAGTTGATGCTGTTCAAGGAGTAGAAGCCCAAACTTTGGCAAACGCCTTTTTGGCGATGGAAAATGACCTGGAAATAATTCCCGTGATCAATAAGATCGATTTGCCGAGTGCGAGAATCAATGAAGTTAAGGAAGAAATTGAAAAAAGTCTCGGATTGAAAGCTGAAGATGCTTTGCTTGTCTCGGCTAAGACCGGCGAAGGCGTCCAAGAAGTACTCGAAGCTATTATCTCCCGCATACGTGCGCCCAAAGAAAATGTCGGTGAACCGCTTAAAGGATTAGTTTTTGATTCAATTTACAACCAGTTCAGAGGAGTGATAACCTATCTAAGGCTTTTTAGCAGCTCTTTAAAAACTAAGCAGAAAATTAAATTTATGGCTACGGGAAAAGAACTTGAAATCGAAGAAGTGGGAATATTTACTCCCGAACTTACTCCAACGCAAGAGTTAAGTGCAGGTGAAGTAGGCTATATCATAACCGGCTCGCGAAATATTGGCGAATCAAAGATCGGAGATACGGTTACCGACGCTAAACACCAGGCTGATACGCCTTTACCTGGTTATAAGGATATTAAACCCGTTGTTTTTGCCGGCCTTTACCCGATTAAAGGAGACCGTTATGAAGACTTAAAAGAGGCTCTGGAAAAGTTGAAGTTAAACGACCCTTCTTTTACTTTCGAGCCGGAAACTTCAAACGCTTTGGGTTTTGGTTTTCGCTGCGGTTTTTTGGGACTTTTGCACATGGAAATTGTAAAAGAGCGGCTTGAACGCGAGTATGAGCTCGATTTGATAGCAACTACGGCAAATGTTGCTTATAAAATAGAAAAAACGGATGGCAAAGAAAGCGAGATTCGAAATCCCTCTCAAATTCCGGAAACCAACCTAATCGCATCCATCGAGGAACCCTATATTAATGCGACCGTCCTCTCGCCTCCCGAGTACGTCGGAAGTATCATGGAAATCTCACAAGAAAAAAGGGGCGTTTATAAAAAACTCGAATATCTTAGCGAGCATAGAGCACAATTGACCTATGAGCTACCTTTGGCTGAAGTAATTGTCGACTATTTCGATCTGCTTAAATCCGGTACTAAGGGATACGCTACTTTTGATTACGAACTTATCGGTTACCGAAAAGGAGACTTGGTAAAACTCGATATTTTGCTTGCCGGAAAAGTTATTGACGCTTTTTCTTCGATTGTGCCAAAAGAAGGCGCTTACCACAGAGGCCGCAAAACAGTTGAAAAACTCAGAGAGCTTATCCCCCGCCAACTTTTTGAAGTGCCGATTCAAGCGGCCATCGGGAGCCGTGTTATCAGCCGCGAAACGATAAGACCTCTAAGAAAAGACGTAATCGCTAAACTCTATGGTGGAGATGTAACCAGAAAAAGAAAACTCCTTGAAAAACAAAAGAAAGGAAAAAAGCGCCTCAAGATGGTCGGCCAAGTGGAGGTTCCCCAACAAGCTTTTATTGATTTCTTGAAAATAAAATAAGAGTTCGTTGTTCGTTATTCGTTGTTCGATTAACCAGATATCAGAAACCAAGCCAGTTTAGATTTCTTACACGCTTTTGGCCTTGCCATTCGTTTTCACTTTTCACTATTCGCTATTTCTGTCCACGATCCACTTTCTGCTTATTCATTCTCCGCTTAAAAGCGATATAAAAACCTTGCACAATACTGCGGATGTTAAAGAAGGTTTTTACATCTGAGGAATGCTCCAGAATACCCATTGCTCTTTGTCCAAGTTTATCATCATAGACCGAGTTATTATAGACAAAGCGCTGGATACGTGGACTGCCCATAAGTTTTTGCATTCTCGTAGCCGCTTTGAAATCGCTAAAAACCTTTGCACTTTGTCTCTCATAGCGAGTTAGGCGACAAAAATCTACCGGCTCTTTAAGCGCATCGGCTATTACCGAAGCTGCAACTTCACCACTTTGCAGAGCATAAGAAATTCCCTCGCCGTTTAAAGGATATACAAGTCTCGCTGCATCTCCGGCAAATAACACCCTGCCTTTGCGAAAAGATGACAGATCAAATCCCATGCGTAAGGGAAATGATTGCGGTTTACCCTCCATCTTTGCCCCTTCTAGCCTAGGCTTAATCAAGGGCCTCTCCAACATTTCAGCAAAAAGTTGGCGAATATTTTTATTTCGCTGCTTTAAATATGCTATATCAAGACCTATGCCAACATTTGCCCGGCCTCTTCCTATGGGAAAAATCCAACCGTAGCCAAAACCTACGTCATCGTCAAGGAAAAACTCCATCTTTTCTTCTAAGCCTTTTACGCCCGTGAAGATGCTTTTAATAGCAATAGCCGAGCCCTTATGGACATCTTGTTGAAATTTGCGAGTTATTGAGGACCCGCTCCCATCGGCAACTACTAGAACATCACACACAAAATTCTCTTCTTGCTTAGTTTCAACAATAATATCTTGGCTTATATCAACTTCTACCGCTTCCGTTTCGGTAAAAATATTAGCGCCGGCTTCCCTGGCTTTATCCAAGAGTATCTTGTCAAATACTTTTCTATCTATAATGTAGGAGTAAGAAATTTCTTCACTACCCTTACCGATTCTCTGTCTTACCGGTGCTTGTATCTTCGCTCCTTCTTGCGAGTAAATAACATAACCTGTGAATTTAAAATCGGCAATTTTATCGAGTTCCTCCATCAATCCCATTTTTTGAAGTACGGGAAAACAATTAGTAGTTAAGCCGCCTCCGCATATCTTATCTCTCGGCCAACTATCTTTATCTATTAGATTAACTTTTATTCCTTGTTTGGCTAAAAAGTAAGCGGCACTACTTCCGGCCGGACCTCCGCCAATAACCACTGCTTGGCTTTTTTTCATTTAAACCTCATCAATTTTAGAAATGCTAGCTTGGCTAAAACAAACTAAAATATAGCATAAAATTTATTTCTAACAGCTAATTCATGTAACAAAAACCAAGATAAGCATATTAAAAAAGCATAATATTTTCCATAATTATGGTAACCTAGAAAGAGATGAAATTTGTCTGAATAAGTAATAAAGTTATTATTACGCGTAAATAAGCAGACAAAAACAAAGGATAATAAGTGAGATCTGTAAAATTCGTTGCTATATTTATCGTAGTATTCATAATAATCTTAGGTTTCTTAACCACCTTTAAAAAACCCTCCGGGGAAAAAGCTCCTGATTTTACCATAACAACATTTGAGGGTAAGAAAATGACCCTTAGCAAACTCAAAGACAAACCCGTTGTCATAAACATATGGGCTTCCTGGTGCGGACCGTGCCAGGACGAAGCACCTGAGCTGCAAGCTTTTTGGAAGAGTTACAAAGATAAAGTTTATATGATCGGGGTCAACTATAAAGATTCTAAAAAAGATGCAAAGTCTTTTATCAAGAAATTTAAAATAACTTACCCTAATGGAACCGACGTTGATGGCCGAATTTACAAAAAGTATAGAGCGACGGGTGTTCCGGAAACAATAATAGTAAATGATAACCGAATATATAAACATATAGTGAGCGTAACAACCGCCGTAGAATTAGGCAAAATAATCGATAGCATTTAGATGAGTGAAGTAAGTTTTCCGATAGCATTCATAGCAGGCGTTTTCTCTTTTGTTTCACCCTGTGTCTTACCGCTTATCCCCGGTTATGTTTCTTTTGTAACCGGCATCGCGCCTGATGAAAAACCCGAGTCTTTTACGAAAACACTTGTGCCACTTGTTTTATTTGTTGCCGGGTTTACCTTGATTTTTACCATTTTAGGTGCAACAAGCACGCTATTAGGTTACCTTCTAAAAACTTATAAGTATTTATTAATTAAGTTTGCGGCATTATTTATTGTCTTTGCCGGCTTATACCTTATGGGTCTTTTAAGGATTGGTTTTCTAGATAAAAGCAACCAATCTCTTTTGCAAAGAACCAAGAACAGCTCCAGTTTCGTAATGGGAATGGCTTTTGCCCTTGGTTGGACACCTTGTATAGGAATCTTCCTAACTCCGATACTGGCAACGGCATCGCAAGCAGAAACTTCACTGCTGGGAAGCTCTTTGCTTCTTACTTATTCCTTAGGCCTTGGTTTGCCACTTATTATAGCCGGTCAGGTTTTTGCAGTTTCAAAATATCGCTTTGATTGGCTGAAGAAAAACAGCTCTATAATCAATAAAATAGGCGGGTTTTTGCTGGTAATAATGGGCTTATTGTTGTTTTTCAACAAACTTGAATTAATTACGATAAATCTTCAGAAATTATTTCCAGCAGGTTGGCAGTTTTTTTAAAGGTCTAAAAAGTCATCAACGTTATTCACGTTGTGAAGTTGATTTTTGAAAGTTTTTATTTCATCATCTTTGGCATTTACCCTTCGTATGGAAACCTCAGAAGCACAATGATCGCATTTAAAAATATATAGCACCCAATTCAGGCCAAGATCGCCTACTACTACGTGCGCATATCCACATCCTGGGCACTTTGTTTTATACATTAGTTGCTCCTTTTCAGACCTAAATAACATCTCTAATTATTTATCGGTCAAAAGTTAAAAAAACTTTAAAATACTGATTTTTATTGTGGTTGAAGACTTTACGACGCCGAATAAATTGATAACTTTGTTCTTAATTACTGATCAATCGCAATTTAGGTGCAACTGGTTTGCATACCTCATTTCTATTTAAGAAAAGAACAGCTTTGACTTTAGTATGAAACCCAAAAGTGCTAATTCTTACCCTATCCGCTAAAAAACGTACAATAAGAAGGCCATAATGGAAACCGCTTTTTTTGCTGCTATGAAAACCGGAACCATTGTCAACAACAGTAAGCACAAGCTTTTTTGAGCTTATTTTTATGTTGACACTAAATTGTTTTTGTTGTCCGTTTGAATAAGCGTGTTTAACTACATTTGTTGCAATTTCACTTGTGATAATCTTTACAGCAATAAGCTTCCTGCCCTTAAGACCAAAACAACGGCAGTTTTCAAAAACCCAATCTCTGGCTAAAGAAATATTCTTTTTTGTCGCCATAAGTTCTAATCGTGCTCTAATTGCTACCTCCTGTAGTATTCGGTTCCTTTATTCCCTTTTTGCTGGTTAATAAACGCTAACTTGTTAGTCAGTTATTACTTGTTAGTTATTGGTTGTTGTAAAACAAATCGTTTAAAAACATAGACTGAATGGAAAAATCATAGTAGGAGGATTTGCTTGGATCTACACACGGCTAGCAACCAAATCAAAAAGAATAGCTGGGACATAATAGAAGGCTGGTTAGAGTTGGTTCTTTCCGATGAAAAAATAGAATCAAGTTATCACATATCAAAACTGGATCTAATCGACGGCATGCCTGTTGTTTTGCGAGCTGTTGCTAAAAATATTACAAAACCTATCGAAAAAGAGCTCGAAAAAACAGGGTTGTTTGGAATCAAGGCATCTGATCAAAGCATAATGCGGTTAAATCAGGGTTATTCCTTAACTGAAATATTCAGGGAATATATATGGCTCAGAGAACAAATCCTGCTTCATTTAGAAAAAAACAAAATCATAACTAAGAATGAATATCTTCTTCACAGCCGCCTGGATAGAGCTATTGACGAGCAACTTCTAAACGCTGTCGACACTTTTACCGCCAATTTCACAAAAGAACTCAAAAAGAAAGCAACTACCGACCCTTTGACAAATATTTTGAATAGAAGAGCTTTTTTCAGCAATCTCGACAGAGAATTGAAAAGAGCTAAAAGATACGGACATGACGTTGCTTTGCTTATGATCGATTTAGACAACTTCAAGCAGCTAAACGATAAATTAGGACATTTGGCCGGTGATAGGTACTTGAAAAATTTTTCATCTTATTTAACCAGACAAAGCAGAGATACCGATTATGTCGCTCGCGTGGGTGGCGATGAATTCGCTCTAATACTTCCTGAAACCTCGCTGAGCCAGGCAACAGATGTTACAAAACGAATAGAAGGAGCTTTTTCGAAAATACGTGAATTTAAGACCGATTTGAACATATCAGTAAGCATAGGAATTAGCATAAACGGAACATCTTCGCCCATCCATATCTACAACGCCGCAGATAAAGCTTTATTTAGAGCCAAAAAACGAAAAGCGCATTGGACAAATTCTGCTAAGAAAAGACAAGCTGGTAATGAATAAATATAAATCTTTAAGACATATTAAGCGTTATCGCAAAATAATTACCACTTTTTCTAAATACGGCCTGAAGAACTTAGCCTCCTTTATTAAATATTTCCGTTTACCGAAAAAAGCATCTACCCCTTTGCTTATGAAAGAAAGTGCAATCAATCTGCGATTAGCATTGCAAGAGCTCGGGCCAACCTTTATTAAGGGAGGTCAACTTTTAAGTTCAAGAAGTGATTTGCTGCCAAACATTGCTATCAATGAACTGCAAAAACTTTTAGACGAAGTAATGCCGGTCAGCTTTACCGATATAAGAAATAGGATTGAGGAGGAGCTCAATGCTGACATAAATTCAATATTTAATTATATCGAAGAAAAGCCGGTAGCATCTGCTTCGCTGGCCCAAGTTTACAAGGCTCAATTAAAAAATGGCGATGTTGTAGCTTTGAAAATATTGCGTCCCGGCGTTAATAAAATAATTTCAACTGATACCGATATTTTCCAAAGCTTTGCTTCAATCCTTCAAGACAGGTTTCCTTACTTAAAAGCCTACAATTTGGTTGAGCTCGTAAGAGAATTCAAAAAAGATTTATACAAAGAAATGGACTTTGAGCTCGAAGGCCATAATGCATCTAAAATGGCTGAAAATTTAAAAGAATTTAAATTCATAAGAATACCCAGAATTTATTGGCAATACACGACTAAAAATCTACTTTGTCTTGAATTCATTGAGGGCGTCAAAATTAGCCAGCTTGAAGAACTTCAAAAAGTCAGTTTCGATAGAAAAAAGTTGGCTAGCGCACTTTTAGATGTGTATTCAAAGCAAATATATATTGATGGTTTCTTTCAAGCTGATCCGCACATTGCAAATATTCTTATTAATAAGAACGGGTTTGTATATTTGATAGATTTCGGCTCCATAGGAAAACTTGATGAAAATATGCGCAAAGAAATATCTACTTTAATATTTCATTTCGTTTCAAAAGACGGTGAGCAAGCAACTGAAATTATTTTGAGAATCGGCAATCAAAAACCGCATACAAATTACACTGCTTTCAGGAACGATATAAGTAGTTTAATAGCCGATTACGCTAGTGCCCCGCCTAAATATTTAAGTATCGGAAAAGCACTTTTGGAAATCACCCGCATCTCTTCAAAACATAGCGTTGAGATACCGGCTATGTTTAGCCAAGTAGCAAAAGCAACCTTGTTGCTTGATTATCTGACACGAAAACTCGACCCTGATTTTGACTATTATTCTTACTTGATTCACTTAACTCCTGTTTTGCTTTACGAAAATATAACTTCTGACTATACACCGTCGAGGATAGCTCGTAACGTTATGGAGTCATCAAAACTGATAAGTAATCTACCGGCTAAAATCAGCTACTTCATCGATAAAGTTCTAAAGGACGAGTTTCATGTAGTTTTTCAACACGAAGGGTTAGAAGGAATCTCTGACACACTAAAAAAGAGCGGTTACTCTATCGCTCTTTCTTTGGTTGCCTTAGGTTTTAGTTTTACTTCAATACTTAGTTTCCTGCTGGGACTTTACGTAATCGCTATTATTTTTGGCACTGTGTCTCTTCTGTTGTTATTCTACTTGCTCTATCAACTATTGCGTAACATTAATTGGCAGTAGGCTAACAGAGTTTCGTTCTTCGTTGTTCGTTGGTCGGTGTTCGTTGTTCGTTAGAATTGTAGCACTCTGCACTCTGCACTCTGCACTCTGCGCTAACTTGATATAAACTGACCTGTTTTATTATATTTTTTCAGCTTCTTGATAGTAGCCGAGACTATTTCAGCTGCTATGTCTTTGCCAGTTGCTTCTTTAACGCCGGCCCAAGAGGGAGAACCGTTAAGTTCAAGAATGTAAGAGCAGCCATCTTCGGTTATTATATCTACCCCGCTATAATCAAGCCCCAAAATCTGGCTGGCTTTTATCGCCATATCGCGCAATTGCTTGCTCAGACTAATGTTCTTGGCTTTGCCTCCTTGAAAAAGGCTTGTCTTAAATCCCCTTTGGGCTTTGCGTTCTATAGCTGCAACTACATGGTCGTCTACTACAAACACTCTTTTATCTTTTCCTCCCGAGTTAATATAGCGCTCTAAGTAAATAGAGCCGTATTTTGCAATTAAGTCGACGATAATTCTCTTTGGCTTTTTGTAATCTTTTAGTCGAAACAAATCGCTACCTAAATTACTGTAAAGCGGTTTGACAACTACATCACCATAATCTGCGAAAAAGCTTAAAGCATTACCAGCTTGTTGAGTTACCAAGCACTCTATTACCGGTAAGCCATAAAGGGCAAGCAGATAGCTGGTCATCGCCTTGCTCTCAACAATTTGTAGAGAATTATAGGAATTTATTAGAAGAATGCCCGCTTGTTGTAGCTCCTTTAATAAATCAAATTGAAGTTCAGTATCAAATCGATTATCTAAGTGCCTGACAAAAACGGCGTTAAGGCCATAGGCGTTAATATTTCCGGCTTTTATTACAGGAACATTTCTGCAGATCTTAAATTCCAGATCTTTAGGCTGTATAGCAAAAATATCAGCTCTACTGCTGGCTTTTTCCAGCAATTCAGCCGCGTGAAAATCCTTTTTTATATCGTTTGTTAATATGCCTAATTTATACACGTAAATTCAGATATTGGATTTTGGACGTTAGACTTTGGACTAATTTTATGGCATTCAAAGTCCAATATATAAAGTCCGGTTTTACTTTTTTTAAGAATCATTTTTTTATTCTTTCTAATATCTAATGTCAAACATCCAAAATCCGCTTTTCTTACATTTGCTTTGCTTTCTTGATAAGCTGGCTGACCTTTTGGCCGCCCTTTTGGCCTATTTCTTGATAAAATGGACGCCCGTATTTTTTCTTTACGGCAAGTCCCCCTTTTTTTCCTGCTTGTGCAACAGATAGTCGTCCTTTACGTGGCATCTCTCCACCTCCTGGTTTTCTTCATAAATGTTTCTATTTCAACGACTTCTTGCCTTTGTTAATAAGCCGGCGCACTTTCTGGCCGCCCTTATGGCCTATTTCTTTATAAAATGGCGAGCCGTATTTTTGTTTCACGACTTTGCCGCCTTTTTTTCCGCCTTTACGACCTATGGCTTCATAAAACTCACTACCATAAAGCTTGCGCACTTTGAGGCCACCGCGCCTCCCTGCTTCCGATACTGAAATTCCTTTTCTTTTAGCCAAAACTTTCACCCCTAAGAACAGCGACATAGTGATTAGTGAATTAGTTAGATGAGCCATCACTTATTCACTTTCTCACTAAATCACTTTTATTTGTTGGTGGAATACCCTGCTTGTGTTTGTTTTAAACAAAGCTTTAACGGGCAAATTGAAAAAAATCTTAAAATGAAAAAAATTCGCCTTGCTGCTTCGAGTGACTTACATATTCAAGAAAAATCCCGAGATTTACTCAAACCTGCGTTTAAAGATCTGAATGAAAAAGCGGACATTTTCGCTATCACCGGAGATTTTACGGCCTCCGGAAAACTAAAAGAAATCCAAGTCCTCCTACATGAGCTAAGACCGATAAAAATCCCGATAGTAGCCGTGCTAGGAAATCATGAGTATCACAATCAAAGACAAGAAAAGATCAAACAAATCTTGCATGATGAGGGAATACATATCCTTGACGGAAACTGCGTAACATTTGAAATAAATAGCTTATCCATAGGTTTTAGCGGTTCGAAGGGTTTTCTTTCAGGATATGACAAAAGAGCTATACCTGACTTCGGTGAGCAAAGTATGAAAATTATCGTCGATGAGCTTTTAAATGAAAAGGAAAAAATGATGAGCGGTATGAAAAACCATAAGACAGAGATA
>JAUUWJ010000262.1 GCA_030589175.1 Actinomycetes bacterium | reverse complement strand
ATGACGCTGTAAATATTCTCTAGTCTGTTCGGGAAACAAAGCATAACTTAGCAAATCTTCTTCGCTCTTGGCAAATTCTCCAATCTCTTTTTTATAGTCGCTTAATTTATCTTTCAAAAGATCGGCCGGCCGGCAATCGATTGGCTTTAGCTTTGAACCAGCTTTTACTTTCTTAAATACCTCAGCATCTATTTTCCCCGGTGCTTTTCCGTAATAACCCAGTAAATACTTTTTCATCTCATCCGGTACGACACCCCAGCGTTTTCCACTTAAAACATTTAATACAGCTTGAATGCCGACGATTTGGCTTAAGGGAGTAACCAGGGGCGGATAACCTACTTCGGCTCTTACTTTCGGGATCTCTTCTAAAACCTCTTCCAATCTATCTTCCGCCTTTTGCTCCTGCAACTGACTGACGAGATTCGAAATCATGCCGCCGGGAACTTGATGAGAAAACACTTTCATGTGAACAAGCGATGTTACTCCTCTTTGAAAATTTCGTCGTTCTCTAACTTCTTCAAAGTACTCGGCAATATCATATAGCTTTTCTATATCCAAACCGGTATCGTATTCAGTGTCTTTTAAAGCCGCTACCATCATTTCTACCGCCGGTTGGCTGTTTCCAAAAGCCAAGGGTACGGTTGCCGTATCAACTATATCAACTCCGGCTTCAATTGCCTCAAGATAATTCATAGAAGCCATTCCTCCTATGTAATGACAATGCAGATTTATAGGTATCTTGATTTCCTTTTTGAAGCGCTCTACTAATTTGCGGGTGCGATAGGGGGACAATAGTGCCGCCATATCTTTGATACATATTGAGTCGCAGCCCATCTTTACCAACTCGAGGGCTGTCTCAACGTAATGCTCAAGGGTGTGAACCGGGCTTATTGTATAACAAACCGCTCCTTGAGCATGGGCACCGGCTGCTTTTACTTCTTCAATCGCCACTTTTAAATTCCTGGTGTCATTTAGAGCATCGAAAATGCGGAATATATCCATGCCGTTTTTTGCAGCGTTCTTAATAAAACGTTTTACGATGTCATCAGAATAATGACGGTAGCCGACCAAATTCTGGCCTCTTAAAAGCATCTGAGTAGGAGTCTTTCTGACGTGCTTTTTAATAGTCCTTAAGCGATCCCAGGGATTTTCATCAAGAAATCTGAGCGGCGCATCGAATGTAGCGCCACCCCATACCTCTAACGAAAAATAGCCAACGTCATCTATCTTCTCCAGTATGGGCACCATATCTTCGGTCCTCATTCTGGTAGCCCACAAAGATTGATGAGCATCTCTTAAAGTTGTGTCGGTAATTCTTACAGGCTTTGCCCGCATATAAAAACCTCTCTTAGCTCCTCCACCTTTTCAAAACTATTAAACGCAGGAGAATAACAAACCCTTTTAATTTTAGAACAAGATAAAGCAAAGGGAAAGAAATAGCAAACCTTCAGCTAATAGACTTCCTTATTAATTATCTTAAAAAAAACCAAATCGAAATTTTTAATCCCAGGGCAACCTTAGTCTCATAATATACGTTTTAGCTGTAAAAAAGCGAAAATATTTCTCGATATTCTTAAAGAATGCTCTCTTAAATGCCGATAAATAAAGTAGAGAGCAAAACCACTAATATCATGTTAAGA